>NZ_JBCOSQ010000034.1:0-38058 GCF_040920905.1 Butyricimonas sp. RTP31003st1_G1_RTP31003_210430
AGGTGAAAAGTATGAACCCGCGCGCCTTTCCAACGGCGACACGCTCAAAGAGCTGCTTGCCCGTGGACGCTATGCCCTGTTCAAATCCCCGGAAAAGTGGACGGACTCCCAGCGGCAGCGCGTCGACCTGATGTTCTCGCTATACCCGGACCTTAAAAAAGCCTACTGGCTGTCACAACATCTCAGGGCAATATTCTCCAACAAGAAGTCAACGGTAGACAATGCCAGGCTCAATCTGGCACGTTGGTACAACCGTGTCGCCGAATCAGGATTCAAGTCATTCAACACGATCGCGGCAACATTTTACGAACACTCCGATGAAATAATCAACTATTTTGACAACCGTTCAACCAACGCGTCCGCCGAATCCATCAACTCCAAAATCAAAGCATTCCGCGCAAAGCTTCACGGGGGCAACGATACCAAATTCTTCATCTTCCGCCTATGCAACCTTTATGCCTAAACACAGCTTTTTTACTATGCGCCATTTTCCAGTCTATACATCCAAGAAAATTCTCGAATATACAAACAAAACATATTTATTTACGTTCATGCTTAACAAAACATTTAATAATATTAGCAAGCATGAAAAAGAAAAGAACTAATCCCTGGACTATTATCGGAATTGCTATCGCCATCATTCTATTAATATACTGGCTAATAACAGCAACCATATTAGAAGAAGACGAAAACGTGATTCCCATTCTAGACGGAACAGAGCAGGTAATCCCTTAGGATTCCTGCTTTTCTTCTTATTTTCGAATATCTACATTTATCTTTTTAGAAATTATCGTGTCAATAGATATTCTCCCCGCACCTGTGAAAAATAATAGGATATAGATACCTAAATATAGTAAAGGTAATTCTTTCATCTGAAATGGATCACTGGCATGAACGACAAATATAACCACCAGCATAGAAAACACCAACGGGATTGTAGCTAACCGAGTGAAAGCTCCCACGATAACGAACAAAGAACACCCAACTTCAGCTCCAATAATTAAAATCAACGACAATGTACGTCCTAAACCAATAGGATCTAGAAATGTAGCAGACAATTCAGAGAACGACGTTAATTTGGCTAAACCATGAGTTAACATGGTTATCCCAACAAGTACACGCAGAATTAACAATCCCAAACTTAAAAACTTCTGATTGGGGGCAATTATAGACGAAATCACTTTTTTCATAACAACATTTTAAAGATTTAAATACAATAGTATTAACGTAACACATTTTATTAATGTTACATTTTAAGTACGAATTTATAAATATAGCTGTTTTGTAAAATAAATCGTAGTTTCGCGGAAAGAAATCTAAGATCATGATTATAGTTATTAGCTTGATGATTTGCGGCATTATTTTAGGATATGCCTTTAAAGAGAGAAATTTGAAGTTTGTACAAAAACTTATTAATTATGCTATATTTCTCCTCTTATTTCTTTTAGGCATCACGGTTGGTGCTAACGGAGACGTGATGAATAATCTCGACTCTATTGGATTAGATGCCTTACTTATTACCCTCGCAGCAGTCACTGGAAGTGTATTATGCGCATGGGGTGTTTATCGTTTTTTCTTCATGACCACCAAATAAATACATTTACATGAAAGGTAGTATAATTATTGTCTCTTTCTTTGTCGTAGGAGTATTACTTGGACGATTCGTTGACATTCCAAACTTGTTAACAGCAGAGGAGCCCACGCTCTACGCACTATATGCACTTATGTTCCTCGTCGGAATCAGCATTGGGAGTGATAAAAAAGCTTTAGAAGCACTGAAACACCAGAACTTTAAAATTGTTCTAGTACCATTGGCAACCATTATCGGAACTCTAGCCGGCTCCGCTTTAATCAGCCTAGTTATTAGTGGTAAAAGCCTTACCGATTGTCTTGCGGTAGGCTCTGGATTTGGATATTATTCCCTCTCTACTATTTTTATCACTCAATATAAAGGAGCAGAACTGGGTACAATTGCCTTGGTGTCTAATATTCTCCGTGAATTAATTGCTCTATTAGCCGTCCCTTTGCTCGTTCGCTATTTTGGTAAACTAGCCCCTATTTCCGTGGGAGGAGCGACCACCGCAGACACCACACTTCCAATTATCACAAAATTTTGCGGGAAAGAATTTGTAATCATATCAATCGTTCACGGAATTACGGTCGATTTAAGCGTCCCATTTCTAGTAACATTTTTTTGTACGATATAAAATATTCAACATCAGAGAACTAGATATTAATCATTGATTATTAAAAAGTTATCATTAAACGTTCGTTTTATGATAGCCATGAATAATTCTTGATTTTTTGAGCCTCAAAATAAAACTATCTCATACTCAATTGATAAAAATAAAGAAGACTTGTTGTTGTTAGGCAATTATTTTTACTATTTTTGAACTCATAAAACGAAGGTTTAATGAAACTATGGATGGTCAGATCACATATGAAGCAATTAAAAATGGAGACATCAAAGCCTT
Organism: Butyricimonas sp. RTP31003st1_G1_RTP31003_210430; assembly: GCF_040920905.1. NCBI lineage: Bacteria > Pseudomonadati > Bacteroidota > Bacteroidia > Bacteroidales > Odoribacteraceae > Butyricimonas > Butyricimonas sp. RTP31003st1_G1_RTP31003_210430. The sequence goes on from NZ_JBCOSQ010000034.1 coordinate 2,475, forward strand.
TGAAGCTCTATTCAGAGAATTTTATCCTTCGATGTGCTTCGTAGCCATGCGTTTTATTGGGAACGAAGAGGCTGCAGAGGATATTGTTCAAGAGGCATTTATCAAGTTGTGGGAAAAACGGACAACTTACAATGATATTCCATGCTTGAAAACGTTCCTTTACGTTTCTGTCAAAAACCTATGTTTCAACCATATCAGAAATAAAAAAAACACCATTGATTACACATCCCCAGAAGTACAAAATAAAGAAGTTATTTTTAAAAACCATCTGATCGAGGAAGAAACCTATCGTATTATTGATGATGCAGTAAACGCATTACCACCCCAAAGTAAAAAAATTATAAAAATGCATTTAGAGGGTAAACAAAACAAAGAGATTGCAGAAACATTAAACATTTCAGTAAATTCAGTCAAAACATTAAAATACAACGCATTATACACATTAAAACATTCACTTAAAGATTATTTTTATCTCCTCATATTATTTCTTGCAGAAAAATAATTCTAAAAGCAATGTCAAAATAATGTGAAAATCTACATCTAGATTCATCCTTTTCAGATAGTATCGTGTTCTGCACATAGAATACAAATTCAATAACACGATAAAAATTTATGGAAGAATCAGTAGTAAAAGTCGAACATCTTTCGCATCGTTATAGTGTACAATGGGCGATAAAGGATATCAACTTTGAGATTAAACGTAAAGGAACTCTCGGTTTATTAGGTTCTAATGGTGCCGGCAAATCTACCACGATGAACATCATTTGTGGTGTTTTAAATCAAACCGAAGGAGAAGTATATATAAACGGTATCAACCTCAGAGAACATCCGGTAGAAGCCAAAAAATACATTGGATTCCTTCCTCAAAAACCGCCATTATACCCTGATCTCACGGTTGATGAATATCTTACCCATTGTGCCCTAATGAGACATGTTGAAAAGGCACAAGTAAAAACTGCGGTTGAAAAAGCAAAATCACGATGCGGAATTTCCCATTTTAGTAAACGCTTAATCCGAAACCTATCGGGAGGTTACCAACAACGTGTCGGAATTGCACAAGCTATTGTTCATAATCCCAAGTTTGTTGTTCTAGACGAACCAACCAATGGTTTAGATCCGAATCAAATCGTAGAAGTACGCCATTTAATCAAAGAAATAGCTGAAGATCATTCTGTAATGCTTTCCACTCATATCTTACCGGAAGTACAAGCGACATGCGATGACATCAAAATGATAGAACATGGGGAAGTCGTTTTTTCTGGTAGTATGGAAGATTTCAATCATTACATGGAACCCAATACCTTCATTGTTATCATGGGGACCCCTCCTTCTATAGAACAATTGCAACAAATTCCCGGAATTACCCATGTGGAACATATTACCGACACTCGTTTCCGTATGCAGTTCTCTACAGCTCCTGATATCACGAAAAAGATAATAGAACTTAGTGTCACGAATAACTGGCGTCTTCAGGAGCTCATCCTTGAAAGAGATTCTCTTGATGCAGCCTTTGCCCAATTATCTGGAAAAAATATTCACAAATAAAAGATAGTGTTTAACATGAAAACAATATTCAGATTAGCGAAGACAGAACTTCGCATATTATTCTGTTCGCCCGTATCTTGGTTAATCCTTGTTATCTTTGCTTTCCAAGCTGGATTAAATTTCAGCGAAAACTTTGGAGGACAACTAAAACGTCTGGCATTAGAGTATGGTTTAGGGGAAGTAACCATGCAAACATTTGCCGGTTATACCGGATTACTAGTCTCCATGGTGAATAATTTGTATTTATATATCCCCTTGATCACGATGGGGCTCATGAGTCGAGAATTAAGTAGCGGTTCCATTAAATTCCTTTATTCTTCTCCCATCACCACCACCCAAATTATTCTAGGGAAATATCTATCCATGCTGATTTATGGGTTCATATTAATGATGATACTTCTTATCTATGTCTTTTTTGGTTACTTTACCATAGAAAACATGGATTTACCCTACGTACTCACAGGAGTACTGGGACTCTATCTGCTAACTTGCGCCTATGCAGCGATCGGACTTTTCATGTCAAGCATCACGTCCTATCAAGTAGTTGCCGCCATGGGAACACTCGCAATTCTTGCCGTTCTCAATTTCATCGGTGATGTCGGACAAAGCATTTCTTTCGTACGGGATATTACTTATTGGTTATCAATCTCAGGAAGAACTTATCCATTCCTATCCGGCATGATATGTAGCGAAGATATTTTATATTTCATCATCGTTATTTCCCTGTTTATTATATTATCTATCATGCGATTACAATCCGCCCGCAAAAGAAAAAGCAAGGTGGTTACATTCGCACGTTATTTTGCAGTTATAGGAGGTGCTTTATTTATCGGATACCTTACATCGCTTCCAATAAGCAAGTTTTACTATGATGCCACAGCATTGAAAAAAAACACTTTAACTCCAGGTAGCCAGGAAGTTGTAGAAAAACTCGAAGGTGGATTAACCATTACCACATACGTGAACATTTTGGATGAAAATTATGGCAGCGCTCTCCCTGACCAACTAAAAAATGATTTTGCCCGGTTCGAACAATATGTCCGGTTCAAGCCAGAAATTAAAATGAAGTATGTTTACTACTATGCACCTTCTGTACAACCATCATTTCCAGGACGTTTTGAAGAATTACAAGAAAAGGAACGAGCTGAAAAAATTTGTAAAATCATGGATTTGGATTTTGATATGTTCCTTTCTCCTGAAGAAATAGACCAACTCGTTGATTTACGAGCAGAGGGATATCGTTTTGTGCGTGTACTGGAAAGAGAAAACGGACAAAAGACCATCTTACGCCTCTATAATGACATGATGAAACATCCCTCGGAAACAGAAATCACGACAGCATTAAAACGTTTCCTTGTCCCTGCACCTAGAATCGCATTTTTAACCGGACACGGGGAACGAAGTGTTAACAGTTCAGGAGATCGTTATTACTACACTTTTGCCAAGAGTATATATTTCCGTCAATCATTGATTAATCAAGGATTTGATGCATTTGAACTTTCAATTAAAGAACACGAAATCCCTGAAGATGTAAACATTCTTGTCATTGCAGATATGAGAACACCACTATCTCCTGAAGAAATGGAAAAACTGAAACATTACATTGAAAGGGGTGGAAATCTGTTTATCCTAGGCGAACCAAACAGACAAGAAGCAATGAATCCCATATTAGGAGAATTCGGGGTAAAGTTAATGCCAGGTACACTTGTACAACAAAATCCGGATTATCTTCCGTCAATCATCACGGCCCAATTGACAGATCAAGCTGCCGCACAAAGTCTCAGTTATGCCCAATTAAAAGGTTGGGGTGGTACGATTGTAATGCCAGACGCCTCCCCTCTCCAATACGAGACTAACAAAGGATATAGTATAAAACCAATAGCTGTAACCCGTCCAAGAGGTAGTTGGAATGAACTTGAAACTACAGATTTCCTTGACGGGAAATTATCCCTCAACGAGGCAATTGGAGAAAAAGAACAATCTTATCCAGTCGTACTTTCTTTAACCCGAGCTAATGGAGGCAAAGAACAACGTATCGTGATCACCGGAGATGCCGATTGTATCAGTAATGCAGAGCTAGCTAATGGCCGTAACGGTATGTTCGCCATAAATTTCAACTTCATTTCTGAAACCTTTAAATGGCTGTCATACGGAGAATTCCCCATCGATACATCCCGTCCTCAAGCCATTGATAATGGTTTACGTGTGACCAGAAAAATAGAGCCATGGATGAACCTGTTTGCTCTAGGGATCATCCCATTCCTATTAGCATTGACTGGTTTCACGATATGGTACAAACGCAAGGGAAGATAATAATACTTCAGATTTACGCTTTTAAATTCATGATTAAAATAAAACAAATATATGGAAGATTCAATTGTTAGGGTAGAACATTTATCTCACCGATATCACATACAATGGGCCATACAAGACATTAGTTTTGAGATCAAGGAGAAAGGGGTGTTAGGTTTACTTGGTTCCAATGGAGCCGGAAAGTCCACCACCATGAATATTATATGCGGCGTGCTTAATCAGACCGAGGGGGAGGTATATCTAAATGGTTATAATCTCCGAACAAATCCTGTTGAAGCCAAACGACACATTGGATTCCTCCCCCAAAAGCCCCCCCTCTACCCGGATATCACGGTAGAAGAATATTTAACCTATGCCGCTCATCTGCGCCTAATGGAAGAAAAACAAATACCTCATGCCGTAGAACAAGCGATGAAACGATGCGATATCACACATTTCCGTGAACGCATCATTAATAATCTCTCGGGCGGATATCAGCAACGCGTAGGGATAGCTCAAGCAATAGTGCATAATCCCCGTTTTGTCGTTCTTGATGAACCGACAAACGGACTTGATCCCAATCAGATTGTAGAAATTCGTCATTTGATTAAAGAGATTGCCACAGATCGTGCCGTATTACTTTCCACACATATTTTATCTGAAGTACAAGCAACATGTAATAATATCAAAATGATAGAACAAGGTAAGCTCGTGTTCTCCGGTTCGATGGATGAATTCAACAATTACGTGGCTCCTTCCACCCTTATCGTCACATTTGATGCCACCCCTCCTGTATCTGCTCTAGAGACTATAGAGGGAGTTGCTCGTGTTGAAAAGGTAAATGCCCGTAATTACCGTTTACAATTCGATGCCTCTAAGGATATCAGTGAACACATTGTGCAACTCAGCGTCTCGAATAATTGGCAACTCTCAGAAATTCAACTCGAACGTCAGTCACTAGATGCAATCTTTGCTCAACTATCAGGAAAAAAAGTACAACAGTAAATGCAAATTCTATGAAAACAATATTAAAGATAACCAAAAATGAATTGAGCACGCTATTTTATTCTCCAATAGCTTGGTTGATTCTTATTATCTTCACTTTTCAATCCGGTATGGCTTATGCGAATGCATGGGATGGAATTCTGCGCTCGGTAGCCCTCGGATTCAATCCCAGTTCCCTCACAGGTCGCCTACTTTTAGGTTGGCCGGGAGCTATTTCCAGTATGCAAGAACATTTATTCCTGTATATTCCCCTGTTAACAATGGGACTCATGAGTCAAGAATACAATCGAGGTTCTATCAAATTACTTTATTCTTCCCCCGTAACAAATAGGCAAATTATTTTCGGGAAATATCTTTCCATGATTATTTATGCTGCAATACTAGTAGGCATTCTATTTATCTACTATATATTCACGGCTTTCACGATCAAAAGTGTTGGAACTCCTTTTGCTCTAACAGCATTATTAGGAGTATTTCTCATGATCTGTGCCTATGCAGCAATCGGACTGTTCATGTCCTCGTTAACCGCCTATCAAGTCGTTGCCGCAGTCGGGACCCTCGCCGTACTTGCAGTGTTGAATTACATTGGCAATGTTGGACAAGAAATTCCGTTTGTTCGGGATATTACATACTGGCTTTCGATATCAGGAAGAGCAGACACATTCTTTAAAGGATTAATTTGCAGTGAAGACTTTTTGTACTTCATATTGGTCATCACCCTCTTCGTCACCCTTTCGATCTTGCGCCTACAGGCAGAACGTACAAAACGTTCCACCTCACAAAACCTTTTCCGTTACGGGGGTGTTATCGTTGTAACACTTCTAATCGGCTATATCAGTGCCCGTCCCGCACTTCGTTGTTATTATGATGCCACAGAAATGAAAGAAAACACATTGACTCAAAACAGTCTTGACATCATGAAGAAACTGGATGGCCCGTTGACGATTACTACTTACGTGAATATGTTTGATGAAAACTATTTCCGGGCTCTTCCGCGTTATTACAATGAAGATCTGAATCGTTTTGAAAAATATATCCGTTTCAAACCGGAAATCAAGATGAAATACGTGTACTATTATGACAAAACGAATAACCCTACCCTAGAACAACGTTACCCCGGTCTTACCGATGAGCAACGATTAAAAAAGATATGCGATGCATTGGACTGGGATGTAAAAAGAGTTCTTACACCAGAACAAATCAGAGCAAAAGAAGACCTTTCCGGAGAATACAACAAGTATGTTCGCATAATCGAAAGAGGTAACGGCCAAAAATCCTATTTACGTTTATATGATGATAATTACCGTCATCCGACTGAAACTGAAATCAGTGCCGCACTAAAACGCATGATCGTAAAACCACCTCTCGTTGCATTCCTTTCTGGACATGGAGAACGAAGCATCAACGGTGTAGGAGATCGTGATTATTATGCCTTCTCTCAATACAAGGAATTCCGGAATTCTTTGGTTAATCAAGGTTTTGAAAGCGTGTCCCTTTCTCTTGATAGTGTAGATTGTATCCCTGATAATATAGATATTCTTGTCATCTCAGATTTGCGTACAGCATTATCACCTAAAGAACAAAAGATCATTGAAGACTATATCGCAGATGGACGTAATCTTCTAATTGCTGGGGAACCACGCCGTCAAGAAAACATGAACCCATTACTAAAATCCTTAGGCTTATCTTTTATGCCCGGCATCCTCGTCCAAGAAAGTAAAGATTTCTCAGCTGATCTGATTTTAGCTACCCCGACCACAACTTCCCTTGACATCGCCAAAAGATTTCAACAAATCGTTGCCTGGGAAAGCAAAGTTACTATGCCCTCTGCAGTCGGCATAATACAAACAGAGGATAAAGGTTTCAACGTTATACCCATGTTAACAACAGATTCTACCGGTTCATGGAATGAATTAGAAACCACAAACTTTATTGAAGACACAGCTCAAATCAATCCTTCTATTGGAGAAATTGAAAAAGCAAATACAACCATGATGTATCTAAACCGGCAAGTGAATAATAAAGAACAACGTATTATTGTCCTTGGAGATGCGGATTGTATCGCCAACGGAGAACTCACTCGCCAACGAAATGGTATTTCTGCCTCCAATTTCAGTGTAATAACCGAGTCCTTTTACCTTCTTTCATTTGGGGAATTCCCGGTTGACACCAGCCGTAAAGGCTCATCAGATAATCGAGTTTACATCAATGAAAATTGGGGAATATGGATCAACATCTTCTTCATGGGTATTTTACCCGGATTTCTAATCTTCCTCTATTTCGCACTATGGTGGAAACGTCGAAAAAAATAAACGTATTTTCCTTGAAAAAAAATGATTTTGTATTCATCCTTTTGCAATGAACATGTGTTCTACAAATAGATAAATAGTTTTCAATTTCAAAATGTAATGTCAGAATTTAATAAAGAATATCGAATTGCACAGCTTCTAGCCCAAAAAATGACTGGGGAGCTTTCACCGGAAGAAGAAGCAGAATTGCACGAAAGAGAAAAAAATTCTCTTTCGGCAATTGAGCTTGACAATCGAATTCAAGATCCTGAGACTAAACGTCAAAGAGATAAATTTGTGAATCAACTCAACACGAATTCATCTTGGAAAAAAGTCGAGAAGCATGTATTAGGAAAAAAACGTAAATCTCGCCATTTGACATGGTGGTCAAGTGCAGCCGCAGTTGCCATCATCATTACATTCACGTATATTCTTATTCCTGAATCACAACCAGTAGAAACTCCTCCCCTACCAGTAGCAGAAGTCAAGACTGGAAGTTCAAAGGCCATATTAATTACACCGGAAGGAAAACAGTTTAGTTTATTCCAACAGGATAGTTCTCAAACACTTGAATTAGGTAATGGTTTAATTGCTATCAATAAAGGAAATGTTGTTGAGTACATGGAATTTTCCACTTCCACTTCCCAACAGAAAAATAATATTATTCAAGTGCCCAAGGGTGGAGAATATGAACTCATTTTACCGGATGGTACCCATGTATGGATAAACTCCGATTCAGAACTCTCTTTTCCATTACAATTTGATTCTACTAAACGAGAAGTATCACTTTCTGGAGAAGCTTATTTTGCTGTTACAAAAGACCCCCAAAGACCTTTTACGGTTAAACTCTCTGAAGGAATTGAAGTTAAAGTTTTAGGGACACAATTCAACGTACAAGCTTATCCGGACGAAAACACGATTGAAACAACACTCTGTGAAGGCTCGGTAAATGTATCAGACGGGACAAAAGAAACGATATTAACCCCCTCGTTACAAGCTGTTTACTCAAAAACAGCTAAGAGTATCACAACGCGCAAAGTGGATTTACGATTATACACGTCTTGGAAAAAAGGATTATTTGTATTTGAAAATAAACCTCTGGAAGAAATCATGACAACTCTATCCCGTTGGTATAATATTAACGTCTTCTACGCAAACCAAGCGGTAAAAACGTACCATTTCACGGGGGATTTGGAACGTTACGGAGACTTCAGGAAAGCATTAGGTATGATTGAAAAAGCAACATCCATCCGCTTTATCATCAACGGAAATAATATTATGGTAGAAGAAATACAGACTAAATAAAAGGGGATATCGCCCTATCCCCCATTCGTAATCAATTTATAAACAGGTAATTTAGAAATCGATTATTTAAACTATTAAGTATTCAAAGTTATGGAAAAAAAACGAAAGTACACCTTTGATTTTCATCAAAGGTGGGAAAAAATTCTCCAAATCTTACGAACAGCCCTTTTTATGGTGGTTATTACAACCATCAACTTCGAGGTAAATGCTTCTGCCCAAGTTGCTAAAGTAAGTGTTAAGATGGATAATGCGACCATTGACGAAATGATCAAAATCGTCAGAACAGAAACAAATTACAGATTCCTTTACCGAGTTGAAGAGGTGAATAAATACGGCAAGCGCAGTATTAACCTTCAAGATGTATCCATCGAGGAATTTTTAAAAGTAGCCCTAGCCAATACGAATTTGTCTTACGAAATCGAAAGTGATGTTATCATCATTAAACCGACTGAAGCTAAAACAAAAGAAAACGAAAAATCAAGAGTTATCAAGGGGAAAGTTGTTGATGACAAAGGATTCTCGTTACCGGGCGCAACTATCATGATAAAAAACACGACATTAGGTGTTGTCACTGACCATGATGGAAAATTTAAACTAGAATTACCTAAAATGGACAGTATCATTCTACTTGTTTCTTTCGTTGGTTATGAAACCCAACAAGTGGCAGTAAGCAATGATGCCAGTAAAGATGACAAAGAACTTGTAATAAAACTTAAAGAAGATATAACCCAAATGGAAGAAGTCGTTGTTACTGGTTATGTCAACATCAGTAAAGAAAGTTTCACAGGTAGTTCCGTTAGTGTAAAAAGAGATGAACTTTTGAAGGTTTCTAAAACCAACGTGATAAAAGCATTACAAGTATTTGATCCGGCATTTCGCATGGTAGAAAACAATCAATGGGGTTCAGACCCGAATGCCCTTCCCGAAATGTATATCCGAGGACGTTCAGGTATCGGGGTTAAAGAATTGGATACGGATAAATTATCTAAATCCAACTTGAAAGACAACCCGAATTTACCTTTGTTTATCATGGATGGATTTCAAGTAAGCATACAAAAAGTGTATGACATGGATCCCAACCGGATCGAATCAATGACGATTCTGAAAGATGCGGCAGCCACGGCAATGTACGGTTCCCGCGCCGCCAACGGGGTCGTTGTTATTACCACGATTCCACCAACTCCCGGAAAAGTTCATGCCACCTACACAATGACAGGAACTTTAAACATACCGGATCTTAGTGATTACAACCTGATGAATGCCCGAGAGAAATTAGAAACAGAAGTTTTAGCCGGAGCATTTATTGATGACGAACCTGCAAAACAACTTGATTATACACAGGAATATTACAACAAGTTAGCCAATATAAAAGAAGGTGTAGATACTTACTGGCTATCAAAACCCTTACGCACAGTTTTTAACCATAAACATAGTCTATACTTAGAAGGAGGTCATGAAGATTTACGTTTTGGCTTAAATATGTTCTATAATAACGGAAACGGAGTCATGAAAGAATCGTTTCGTGACAATATTGGAGCAGATCTTTCCGTGGATTATCGCCTAAACAAATTTCAAATCAAAAATAAATTAACTTATCAACAAACCAAATCAAAAGAATCTCCTTATGGTAGTTTTTCCGAATACACGAAAAAACTCCCCTATGACCGAGCCACTGATGAATATGGTAATTACGTGAAACAAACAGAACGTTGGAGAGGAAGCACTTGGTTTACAGATAGCGATCTAATTAACCCTTTATGGGAAGCTCAATTAGGTAGTTTCGATAAAACAGATTCAGATGAATTAAGTAATGAAACAGGGATTAACTGGTACATCACCCCTCATCTTTTGGCTAAAGCAACGTTCAAGATGACCAAAACAACCAGTCATCGAAATAACTTTATTGATCCCAAATCAACAAAAAACCAAACCCCTCTTTCCATGACAAACCTCACTTCTGGAGAATTGAGAACAACTGACGAAGAAGGTACCTCATGGGATCTTACTGCAAACATTTCATACAACCGTAATATAGAAAAGAATAACATCAACTTCAACATGGGTATCAATTCCCAAAATACAAATGGGAAAACAACCAGTGCCGAGTATCGGGGATTTCCATCCGGTCAATTAACATCTCCAAACTATGCGGAAGACATATATTCCAAACCATTGGTTGATCAAAGTAAAACGAGATTAGTCGGCTTTGTAGGAGTATTAAACTACTCTTACGACAATATCTATTTATTCGACGCATCACTACGTTTAGATGGTTCTTCACAATTCGGAAGTGAAAAAAAATGGGCTACCTTTTGGTCAACAGGAGCCGGTATCAATTTACACAACTACAACTTCATGAAAAATATTGGCTGGGTAAATTTACTTAAAGTACGAGTAAGCTATGGATTAACGGGAAAAGTAAACTTCCCTTCATATACGGCCCAAACAATGTATGAAATTCAAAATGATGAGTGGTATAAAACCGGATACGGAGCTTCATTAATTGCCTTTGGTAATGAAAATCTAGGGTGGGAGAAAAAATACACCACAAATCTAGGGTTAGATTTTGATTTATTTAACGGAGCTATTCAATTCAGTGGAGATTACTATTTTGACAGAACCGTGGATCTCGTAAATGATGTCACGATACCCAGTTCTACGGGATTTACCACCTACAAAGATAATCTAGGAGAAGTTGAAGGAAAAGGTTTTGAAATCAACTTGAAAAGTACGATTATAAATACACAAGATTGGTCATTAAACGCTTTCTTCAACATTTCTCATGATAAACGCAAATTCACAAAAATTGCAGAAAGTTTAAAAGCTTACAATGATTTGGTCGTAGATCATTTTAATGATAATGAGGCAGATGACCTTTCTACTCCTTTCACTCAATATGTTGAGGGTGGCTCTCTAACCCCGATTTACGGTATGAGATCACTTGGAATCGATCCTACTAACGGACAAGAATTGTTCGTAAAGAAGAACGGAGAACTCACGTACGAGTGGAGTGCCTCAGAACAAGTTGCACTTGGAGACACGGAACCTGACGCACAAGGATCATTTGGATTCAATTTACGCTACAAAAATTGGAGCCTATTTACTACTTTCATGTATCAATTCGGGGGACAAGAATACAACACGACTTTAGTTGAAAAAGTAGAAGATGCTGACATTTACAGGTATAATGCAGACAAACGAGTTCTGACAGACAGATGGCAAAAGCCAGGGGATAAGGCAAAATATAGAGCTTTGTCTTCAGGACTATTTAGCATTACTCAAACACGACCGACAGAACGTTTTGTACAAAACAAGAATGTCCTTACTTGTAATTCCTTATCAATAAGTTATGACTTCAATCCGGAACTCCTTAAGAAATTACATCTTGGTATGGTAAGGCTGGAACTCGGTGCAAATGAACTGTTCCGCCTCTCAACAATAAAGGCAGAACGTGGCCTTAGTTATCCCTTTGCACGGACAATGGATATCACACTACATGTAACCTTCTAAAAAGCTACCATTATGAAATTAAAAAAATTAATTCTATACGCATTTATTCCTTGCACACTGGGAGCATGCACGAACTGGCTAGACGTTGCTCCCGATGATCAGGTCAACGAAGAAACTCTATTCTCAAAAGCAGATGGCTATAGAAATGCATTAAACGGCATATACAAAAATATGGCCGAAACCCAATTATACGGAAAAGAATTATTATACGGAGCCGTAGAGATTCTTAGTCACTCGTATTCAAGTGGTTATCTAGCATTAAGTGACAATGCCCTATACAACTATAATTATACGGATAAAAATGCGAAATCAACAATCGAGAATATTTGGTCTAAAGCCTACACGGCAATTGCCAATTGTAATAGTTTAATTGCAAATGCAGAAGAAGCTGATCCTTCCATTTTCTCAGACAATATATTAGAAAAAAATCTAATTTTAGGAGAGGCCTACGCCTTAAGAGCATTTCTCCATTTCGACATGTTGCGCCTATTTGCTCCTTCCAAAAAGGTTGATGACCAAAAAACATATATTCCGTATTATGATAAAAAGAAATCAACTTACGAACCACATTTAACGGTAGATCAAGTCTTAGAAAAAGTAAAAGCTGATCTATTAAAAGCAAAGGATTTTGTTGCCGCATTCGATACCTTAGATACTGAACATAAATACAGACTACGCACTTACCAGCGTATCGAAGGGGGATCCTACAACTCACTTTACACTCCTGAGGACCTATTTTATGCCTATAGAGGATATCGTATGAATTACTATGCAATCGTAGGAGCGTTAGCACGTGTCTATTCGTGGGCGGGAGAATTGGAAAATGCCTATAATGCTGCATCGGAAATTATCAACGCCACGAGTTGTTTCAATTTCAATAGTTCATCAGCCTTTAGTTCCAACCGTAAATTATACGAAGAACTGGTTTTTGTTTTATCCAAAAAAACACTTATTGAAGAATTTGAAGTTTATATTCCAAGTAACTCAAGCAGTAGCACTTCAAGTTCTTTTTGTATCGACCTTTATCAAATCGGCTGGTCGCGCGGGGAACAATTTGATGTTCGGTTTAAAAATTTCCTAGATATACAAAGTTACAACTATTACTCTTTAAAATATACCAAACAAGAAAGTTCCTCTTTGGGTGAAGACATCATCCCTATGATTCGCTTAAGTGAAATGTATTTTATCGCATCGGAATACCTTTACAAAAATGGAAAAACCTCAGAAGCAATCCAATTATTGACAGATGTCCGCTATAATCGAGGGATTCTCAATAATTCTTCTTTTATCTCATCCATTTATGATGAAAGCAGTTTCGAAAAAGCCTTGGTTTCTGAAGTTCATAAAGATCTACTCGGAGAGGGACAAGCATTCTATTGGTATAAAAAATTCAACATGGATATATCGTATAATACTCCTGAATATGTCGTACCAACACCTGATAATGAAAACATATTTTAATCTATAAACATTCTATATGAAAAAATATATATTTCTCATATCCGTCTTGCTTGCCGCTTGGGCATGTTCAGAGGATGAAATCAACAATTACCAATCGACAAGGTATTTATACTTTTCTAAACCAGAAGTATTAGATAGCGCAACTTTTCTATCTTTTTCCCATTATCCCGGTGCTACGGAAAAAACAATAAATGTTGAAGTTACGCTTATTGGAGATTTATTGGAAGAAAATGCAAGTTATCAACTGGAAATAGACCAGGACAGTACAACGGCAGATCCGTCTGATTACGAACTTGACTTGACTCAAACTTTTGCTGCCAATCAAGTAAAAGACACTATTGAAATTAAGGTTTTCAACAAGAATCTTGCTAATAAAGAAGTTACACTATATTTAAGAATCGTAGAAAATGAACATTTTAGTCCTGGACTAAAGAAAAACAGAGCCGCCCGAATAATTTTCAATGACATTGCCAGTCAACCGTTATGGTGGGATGATGACATCGAAACTTTATTCTTGGGAACATGGACTCCTGAAAAATATGAAAAATTCATTGAAAGCTCAGGGATAACAGACCTAAGCGGATACGAATTCACGGAAATTCGGAAAATATGTCTCCAATTTAAAGAAGATATTCGCACTCACGGTTGGAAAGAAGCAGATGGCTCACCTATGGAATTACCAGTAAACTAATTAAAATGATTCACAATATGAAATTCATATATTTAGCATACATAGCACTTTCTCTATTATTGTGCGGGTGCTATGACGACAAGGGAAACTATGATTACACTCCCTTAAATCGCATCGAAATCGAGAATTTTGATATGGCGACATATTACTTGGGCGATTTGATAGAATTAAAACCTGTTCTCACATTTTCGATTGATAGTACAGAAGACAATCTTCTCTTCGAATGGACAATATTCGGTAACAAAAAGATTTACTCGCATGATTTATCCTACATCGCAGACACTTTAGGAAGCGGATTTATTGTATTACGGGTAAAAGATACCGTCAATGGGATCGAATACTCGGCAAGTCAAAGTTGTACGATAAAAACAGAATATGAAGCAGACGGATACATGATTTTATCCAAAGGTGCAAATAATGAATCCATCCTCTCGTATATCAAATTAATATCCAATCCAAATTATTCCTCACAAACAGGCGTGGGTGAAACGAACTTTTACACTTGCGCAGATTACTATGACGTTTATCACACAACCAATAACGAATCTTTAGGACGTGGTCCCTTAAAACTATTGCAACACTTCCATTCATCAAACACCGGGAATAGCTCAGAAGTAGGTGCTTTCTGGATCTTCCAAGAAGAACCGGAATGCTTTGATATATCCGGAGTGAGTTTCCAAAAAGACATAACACTAACTTCCCAATTCATGGATGGTATGCCTACAGGTTTTAAACCCTATGACATGGTTGATATGACATGGAGTTCTTTTGTTATCGGACAAGACGGCACGATGTATAGTCGAAAAAAAGAAACCGAATACTTATTCAATTCCGGACTTTTCTTAAACAATGCAGTTACTTTTGAGGAAGACGGAACCATATACCCTGTTAGTGGTAAAGAAGTTATACACCATCGCTACTCAACTGCCGGTTATACTCTATTTTTCGAAAAAACACTAAATAGATTTTTGCTTATGCTTGACGGAAGTCAACAAAACGGAGGTCAAATTTCATCACCAGATATTCCTGGTGATAACATTTACACGCCTCGTGATGCAGCTAAAATTGACAACTTAGGAGATATGGAAATGATATGCTGTAATGCAGTTAAGGTTAGCTGGGGCAATAAATTCTACGCCATACTCAAAGATCCAAATGGCGTTTTCTATTCTTACACGTTTGACATGGGAGATGCATATTATGGTAGAAGTCCTGGTATTGAAAAAGTTGTCCAAGCAGAACTTCCAGCAAGTACACAATCAGTATTAAATTCTATTATAAACGGTAGTAGTAAAAATATCTTTAAAGTTGGTTACGCTAATACTGAATATTCATCAGGTTCCGCTAATAATAAACAACTATTAGACTATGTTTTAATCACAAAAGATAATGAACTCTATTTACTGGAACGTAAGTCCGGAGAAATCATACTATATGATTCTTTTGACGCAACCATCACATCCATCGATACCGAATCCTGGAATGCTTGGATGGCCGGAATCGGACTCGAAAACGGGAAATTCCACATCATGGAATTAACGAATGCCGGGTATAGCCAAGAACATCCAAGAAGAATGTACTCATCAGAAACAAACTTCGGGGAGATTGTTGACATCCGATTTAAAAATGGCGCCAGCTGGCAATAAAAATTAATTCAAAGAACCCGTCTATCATCATATCTGTAGACGGGTTTTCATTAAAGAATTATCAATTAAATATTTTTTCTCCTTTTATTCCACCAAATCATACTTCTGATCCACCCCTCGCTCATCAATATTAATCCCTTCTTTCATCCAGCGAGGCATCGGGATATCTTTCAAATAATGATCAAAAAACTGTTGCAGACGAATCGTCCAATCCACCTCAGCCGGACGTGAAGTCAAAAAATGCCCTTGTCCCATATAATTCAACATCCAAGCCGGACGCTGCAAACGCCTCAAAGCTAAGAAAAGATTACGTCCATCATAAAATGAGACTGCCTCATCTTGATCACAATGGAAAATCAAAGCCGGAGTATGTATTTTATCGGCAAAAAGCAAAGGGGAATTAGCAATATAACCATCTAAATCTTCCCATAAAGTTGCTCCCATACGACATTGCCAGTCTTCAAACATAAACATATTCGGCTGACCGCTTCCTTCACGAAGAGCCGTATACACGGAGGTTAAATTCACTGTCGCCGCCCCAATATTCACGCATTTAAACAAATTTGTTCTAGAGACGAGATAAGCAACTAAAAAACCCGACCAACTATGTCCCTGTAAACCGACACGACACGAATCAATAATTCCTCTATCCGCCAATGCCCGAGTTCCACTAACGACTGCATCATAAGCACTCTCGCCCGGTTTTCCAATCTCGATATAAACGTCTGGCTGAAAAACAACATATCCCCTGCTAACATACGTTGGAATATCTATCATAGCTTGACTCAATCCGGGTACGGGATGTATATGTAATTCCGAAGAATGTGTTTCATAAAAAGTAACAATAGTCGGATAACTTTTATTCTTATCGTATCCATCAGGCAAATAAAGGATTCCTTGATTATTTTTACCCTTGTAATTTGTCCATTCCACCAATTGAGCAGAACCCCATTTATAATTACATTGCTGGGGATTAACGTCAGTAACCTTTCTTAGACGACGCCCTTGTCCATCACATACCCACAAATCTCGATCATCTGTATAACTCTGTTTCATGCACAACATAGTATTGGCATTTTTTGCCTCTTGAACAACAGAAAAAGCAAAATTCCCTTGAACCAACGGAATTAACTTCCCATTGGCAGATAAATTACCCAACCCTTGATTCCTATTTTTCCAATCAAACATCTCCACCTTATTATCCCGTGATAAATCAACGGATAACCCATTTCTACCAGGATCTAATAACCGCAATATGGTATTATTCTCACGTCCTTCTCCCTTTGTCCAACAATACGATTTCTGAATTTCATCCAAATGAATGACCCATATATCAAAACGATCATAAACAATCGCATTCTTCCCATCCCTGCTCCATCCTGCCAAACCATAGGGAGGTGCCGGATTAGGACGATCATATAGCTCATCATACAAAGCGAAGGGGATAACATCTGTTAATATATTTTGTTGCTTTGTCAATGGATCTACAACAACCCACGACAATTTCGTATTATCAAAATAAAGAAGATGATTTCCTTGGGGACTCCAATGAACAGACCGTGTCAATTCTTTCGCCAACAAATGATGGTCCCCATTTCTCAAATCCACCAGGTAAAGATCAAAACGTTGATCATGCCTCCAATCCTTCTGCCCTAAATAAGGCTTTTCATCTTTTTCATAAGCAAAAATAGGATTCTCTCCTTCTGCAACATATAGCCCCGAATGATTCTCCTCGCAAATTTTATAATCTTTCCCGTTTTCTCTATCATATAAATACATTGCAGGCTGAGACCGCTTTTTATAAAAACCTCCTTTAGCCTGTTCAGAAGGAACCACCGGATCATGCCAACTCCAAAGCTCCAATTGAAAACTTTCATCCTTCACTTGCTTTTTAGCTTTAACCCTTTGTACTCCTTCTTTCCGATACATAAATCGTTTATTTCCTTCGAGGAACTGTATTGAATATTTATCTAATGACAATTGTGCCATTTGTTCAGCTCCAAGAACCTTTTCTACATTTCCATCCGTCAAAGAAAAAGTGTAATAATCTTGTTTCTCTTTATCATTCGTGCCTGTACAAACAAAAAAATTCCCTTCTAGTTTCCCCTCATAAAAATAAAAGTTATCTAAACTTTTCGTTTTATCCACATAGAGCACTTTCCCCTCGCTATTCCCGTCTCCTCCATAACGCAACACGTATCCTTGATCTTCTTGATGCACGCAAATCACCTTCCATTGGTCACCATATAAACAATATTGGAGAACACCGGTTAATATCGTACTGTCACGCTCGGCCACATTCAAAATAATCAAGCGATCATCCTCCTTGTAGGCCACCTGTGGAACAACGTAATTCAATTCTGCATCCGCATGTATATGAATCTCAAACCCATCTTTTAATCGATGAGCGACACGAACACTTGTTCCATCCCCTCCTATTCTGAAAAAAGCAATCCAATTCCCCCCCGCAAAAAATTCGGGAGAATCAATATCCCTTAAGATACGGATTCTCCCTGACTTTAATTCATAAAAATAATAGGTATTGCAAATAAGACTATTTAACGAGTCATTATCATAAAACATGTATCGAAACTTTACCCATGCCCCGTTATTTGCTAATTCATAATTATCAACACGTCGCCATTGCTTATAAGCTTCTTCATCTAACTCTTTCTTTTGAGAATAACCAGACAACGTTATCACAAATAAAACAATTGAAATAAAAATAACACGATACATATTCATCTGTCTATCACAAAAAAAAACTACTTCTGAGCATTAACACGTTCTTTGATAACCTTTGAATTCAAGTACAAAAAGGCCAGACGGGGGTTCGCCTCTTGCACAACCAAACATAAAGAATCGGTGGTTAATTGACCTATCTTCTCTTTTGTTGCATACTCGGTCTTGTTTCCATCCTCTGTAACCTCCAATCCTTTCACGATAAGATAACCATCTTTTATTTCCCAAGATTTCAATTCCAAAGAAGGAATATTAATTGACTCACAAACACCACCTTTTTTGAAATTAAAACCTTTCAATTCGCCTGTAGATTGATATGTATACGGATTACACCATTCACCGACAATTGCTTTTTCCATTTCCTTTTGAGGATCACTTGCACAAGCAAAAGCAAACAAAATCAAACTAATACATAATAACTTTTTCATTTTTTCCATTTTAAATTTAAATTATATTTATCTAAACACATGATTTATTTCACAAAGTCATATTTCTGATCAACCCCACGCTCATTCACATTAATTCCTTCTTTCATCCAACGAGGCATCGGAGTATCTTTCAAATAATAGTCAAAAAATTGTTGCAGACGAATTGTCCAGTCAATCTCTGCCGCCTTATTATAAAGGAAATGTCTGTCTCCCTTGTAATTCAACAACCACGCAGGTTTATGCAACCGTCTCATTGCCAAGAAAAGATTTAACCCTTCGGAATACGGCACCGCCTCATCCCCATCACAATGAAATATTAACAATGGAGTCTGAATCTTATCCGCATAAAAAATTGGCGAATTCTTAATATATGCCTCCGGATCATCCCAAAGTGTCTTTCCCATCCGGCTTTGCGTTTCCTCGTACATAAACATTCGAGGCATACCACTTCCCGTTCGGATACCAGTGTAAGCTGAGACCATATTAGACACGGCAGCTCCCGGACTAGCACATTTAAACATATTGGTTCGTGTCACCAGATAAGCGACCTGATAACCAGACCAGCTATGCCCTTGTACTCCAATGCGATCCTTATCTGCAATACCACGATCAATCAACATTTGAGCCCCACTGACCACCGCATTATAACAACTTTCACCTGGGGTTCCTACAGTAAAATGTACATCTGGCATAAACACCACATATCCGTTACTCACATAAGTTACCGTATTAATCATCGCACTACTCAATGAGGGAAGTTGGTAAGTATGAATATCTCCTGTGTGAGTCTCGTAGAAATTTACAATTACAGGATAACGTTTCGTTGAATCATAATTCTCTGGTAAATACAACAAACCCCGATTCGATTTTCCCTCAAAATTCGTCCACTCTACCAATTGCACGTTTCCCCACAAATAATTTTCTTGCTGAGGATTCGTGTTCGTTATTCGTACGGGATGTGTGAAATCATTCTTACTCCACCAAAGCTCCCGGAATTCTGTATAGCTTTGTCGAGTAAACAGATAAAATTTACCATCCTCAGACTGTTGGTTAAAATACAAATCATAAGCTCCAGACATCCGTTTTTTTACTTTCCGGTTAGGTGTCAACACATAAACACCTTGATCCAAAGTCTTCCGATCCAAACCACGCAATAAAATATCCTGTTTCGGATTAATCCAACGTATCTCTCGATTCGCTTTCAACAAACGCAAAGAAATACCATGTTCTCGTCCCCAACCATCCGTTAATGAATACGTGGGTTGTTTACCAGTAAGATCCACCACCCACATATCATATTTATCATACAGGACAACTTGATCTCCACCTGCCAACCAACCTACAATACCATAAGGAGCCGCAGGTTTCGGTAAGTCATGCTCTTCATTATACACAGCAAATCCTATCGGTGTCGAAACATCTGTCAATTCTCCCGTTTCCGGGTTCAACTTATACCATACCTTCTTCTCGGCATGATACAGCATGGCATATTTTCCATTCGGACTCCACACGGGCCGTTGCCGAAAATCTTTAAATAATAATGTCCGTTCACCCGTTTCCAAACTTACTAAATACAAGTCAGCCGTTACACCATCCCGCCAATCTGTAAGCGCCCGATAAGGAGTTTCATCTGCAATAATAACATGACTATACTCGTCACAATCCGGCTGATACATTTGATCCATATGGGGTGGGGCCACTAGGACGCATTTTTTTGTATCCACATGGTACACGTATTTAGGCATCTTCCGTCTACCTCCCCCTGATCCATACGACTGTCTACTCTGTGAAACTTCATCATCCCATTTCCACAACTCCAACTCAAAACTCTTATCCGGTTTCGCTTTCGGCTTCCGTGCCTCCGACTGCTGTAATCCCACGTCCACGAATATATATTTTCCATTATTGAAAACAGAATAAATTCCTCCCCGAACTTTATACTCATCCGACACAATCACCTCTTTTGTGTCCATCACCAACCGATACTTCCCATCTACCACTGAAAACATATATAACAAATCCGGTTCACTCAAATAAGAAGAATCCGAAGCCACCGAGAACACGCCTTCCAGCCCCCCTCGGTTCAGAGAAAAATTAGTAACAACAGCCTTTTCGTCATCATAGATAACCCGATGTTGCCCTTTTACCGGCCCCACTCGTAAAGATTTCTTCCCGTTAGCATTTTGAATGTAAGCCACAGATTTATAATCATCTGCAGAAAAATAGTTTTCCACACTATCTATTCGTACAGAATCTCCTGTCTCGAAATTCCAAACAATCAACCGACGAAGTGCCCGGTTCTTACCCTTCTGATCAATCGGGTAGGAATAAGAAATCAAGGGAGAATTGGGAGACTCTCGAAAACCATAAGGTTTATCCCAACAAGTCTTTCTCATATCCTTCAAGGATAGCAAGAAAAGAGAATCTTTTTTTTCTTTCAACGTATCAAGTGGAGAAGGCTGTACCACGTACCTCAGTCCCTTTCCCCGGTTAAAAAAACTCACCTCCCGAACATTCGGCAACTCATATACCTTACCAGACGTCATGTTTCGTAAATAAGTAACAGGAACATCCTTATCATGTCCTTCCTGATCAATATAAACAAAACGATAAGTTACCCATTTCCCATCCTCCGACATCTGTTGCCCCTCCACTCTTCGCCACAATTTATAAGCCTCCATATCCAAAGGCTTTTTTTGAGACATACAGTCTGCAATTCCAATAAATAGCAGACTGCATAAAAACATAATACCTTTACTCATTTAGATCAATGCTTTTTCATGAAGTAATCGATATCTCCTTGATAATTGGCAGAATCATCTCCCAACAAATATTTGGCAAAATGGAACCACATTTTCCGTTCAAAGAAATCACCATTTTCTCCAAAGAAACCATGCGTACTACCAGGCAATACAATCATATCAAAATTTTTTCCGGCCTGAATCAAAGCTTCCACAACCCGTAAAGTATGCGAAGGATGTACAGTCTTATCCATATCGCCCGTCACAATTAATAATCCTCCCTTATAATTCTTTACCAATTCTTGATTCGTTTTACTCTTCGTCTCGAAAGTAATCTCCTCTCTATCTCCATTCACGCTATCCTTGACGACTCGCTTATTCTCTTTCACCCCGTAATGAATTTCGACAAAACCTTTATTATAAATATTATTGTCATGATTTCCAGCAGACGACACCGCCGCACTATAAAAATCAGGATAAGTCAACAAAGCCGACGTAGACATAAATCCACCTCCGGAATGACCAAAAATACCTACTTTTTCCTCATTTATAAAAGAATAACGTTCTGCTAATTGTTCAATTGCATATTTATCATCAGCCAAAGGATAATCCCGCTGGTTGCCATACCCATATGTATGGTAATATTTACCTCTCATAGGCGTTCCTCCCCGATGTCCCAAAGAAACTACGATAAAACCGACCTGGGCCAAACGAGTATTTAAATCATCATTTATCGTGAAACGAGTTTGCACGTATTCAAAAAACGGTCCTGGGTAAACAGACGAAATAATTGGATAAATTTTCGTGGAATCGAAATCCGCTGGTTTCCACATCACACCATAAATATCCGTTACCCCGTCAGCAGCTTTCACTTTAAAACGCTCGGGCTTTTTCCAACCGAAAGCATAAAGGCTCTCCAAATCCGCTTTCTCCAAATCCAGAATCACTTTTCCTTTCCGGTCACGCACCACGTTGACGGGCTCCATGTCCACCCGGGAATAACAATCCACAATATACTTGCTTGATGGAGATATATCCACGTCATGTGAAGCATTTTCCGGGGTCAACAATGTTATTGCATTAGCCTTATCCAGATCAGCACGGTAAAGGACATAATAGTAAGGATCAATCTCTTTCTCTTTTCCCAAACCTATAAAATAAATCTGTCGACGGGCGGTATCAATCTTCATAATCGGTCCGGCCACCCATGCCCCAGATGTCACTTGATTTTTTAAATTACCATCTTTATCATACAAATAGTAATGTCCCCACCCACTACGTTCTGAACGGAAAAGGATCTCGTTTCCATCATTCAAGAAATGAATTGCTCGCATTTGATAATCTAAATAAGGCTTGTCAACTTCATGTATCAACACTTTCACCTCTCCCGTTTCCGTATCGACTACACAAATCTCACATTCATCCCACGTTCTCTTGTAACGTTGAAAATAAAGTCGTTTTGCATCATTACTAGCATACAAAATATCTACATATTGATCTTTCCAACGATCAATATTAATCTTTTTTACCTCCCGAGTATCCGCATCCCCGATTAATAATTCGAATTGAATCACGTTTTTATCACCCGCTAATTCTGCCTTATAAGTTTTCAGGCGAGGACGAGGCTCTGCTAAAGCATCGATCAACCACAAATCCTCCACCTTACGGGAATCGTCTCGAACAGCGTAAAACTTGTGTCCCGTCTTAAACCATTGGGCAGAACATCCCATACGTTCATCCACTTCGCCTTCATCCTCTCGATTAAAAGTATAATAACGTTCTCCGTCAGTCGTTAATTGCACTTCAGTCGTGTCCTTACCTTTACTCGCATTTCCCACGATATAGAGATTATGCCGCTTAGCAAACAACATATAAGAACTATCCTGACAATAATACATCCAATAAGGATTATACTTCGTCCGCCCCTTCTGCTTTTCTTCTAGTTTTAATTCTTTCGTTTTGATATTATAAGTAAAATCTTTTCTATCAAACCAAAAACGAATAGTTTCCCCATCCTCATCGAAATCAAGATTCAATTCTAAATCTTTGTGATTGTATCCCTTTTTAGTGATCTCACTGATTTTCATTAATAGCTCTGCATTGTCGAAAAGCAAACGTTTCTCTTTCTTAGCCGGATCAACTAAATAATAGTTTTTCCCCTCACTCGTGCGGAAAGAATACCAAAAACGATCCGTGTTATTAATAAAACAAGGATTCACTTCCAAGCTATTCTTCGTCAAAGGCATTTGTGTTATACGCCGGAAACGTTCGGCAAGCTCATAATTCGCTTTTTGCTGCCCGAATGTTCCAACAGAAACAAGCAGAAACAGACTAATAACTAATTTCTTTAACATATCCTATTTATCAGATTTCTTGTATTGTTCAATTTCATAATAGTAATCCCCGGTATTATCCTCCAACAGGAGACGGGCAAAATGGAACCACATCTTACGCTCATAAAAAATATTCTCCTCTCCACTGAAACCATGATTCGATCTCGGCAGCATAATCAAATCAAAATTCTTACCGGCCTTAATCAACGCATCCACCACTCGCAAGGTGTGAGCCGGATGTACGTTATCATCCATCCAACCGTGTACCAACAACAAACCGCCTTTATAATTCTTCGCTAATTCCATATTCGTCCCCACTCTAAATTTAAAGGTCGATTCGGTCCGATCACCATTCACGCTATCCTTAATCACTTTCTTTTCCTCCTTCACGCCGTTGTGAGTTTCCCCCCACCAGTGATTGTAAATATGGTTATCATGATTTCCTGCGGATGACACAGCTGCTTTATAAAAATCCGGATAGGTACAAATAGCGGCAGTTGACATAAATCCTCCCCCAGAATGGCCGTAAATTCCCACTTTCGTCACGTCAATAAAAGAATAACGATCAGCCAATTGCTCAATCGCATATTTATCATCCGCTAACGGATAATCCCGCAATCTCCCATGACTATAAGTGTGATAAAATTTCCCCCGCATAGGTGTTCCTCCCCGGTGTCCCACGGCAATTACGATAAATCCTAACTGGGCCAAACGGGTATTTTCATCATGAATCAATCGAAACTGTGTTGGAACGTATTCATAAAAAGGGCCGGGATACACGGAAGAGATAATCGGATAAACTTTCGTCGAATCAAAATCAAACGGTTTCCACATCACCCCGTAAAGGTCTGTCATTCCATCGGCAGCTTTCACCTTAAAACGCTCCGGCGCTTTCCACCCCATCTCTAACGCCCGGCGAATATCAGGCCTTTCCAATTCCATAATCTCTCTCCCATTCCGGTTTTTCAACACGATACGGGGTACCATATCCACCCGCTCGTAAATATCCACAAAATACCTGAAAGATTTCGAGAAATGCACTTGATGATTCGTATTATCGAAAGTCAATTGTGTCAAGCTCTCCGGCTTATCAATATTTACCCTGCATGGAATATAATAATAGGGATCAATATTTTTATCTTTCCCCAATGCATAAAAATAAAGTGTACGTCCCACCGTATCGATTTCCGCACAAGGTCCTGCCACCCATTCTCCGGAAGTAATGGCATGTTTAAAATTCCCCTCGTTATCGTAGAGATAATAATGTCCCCATCCCGTACGCTCGGAACGATAAATAATATCTTTCCCGTCGTTCAGGAACATAATATTCGCCATTTTATAATCCATGAAAGGTTTGTCTATTTCATGAATCAACACTTTCACCTCTCCCGTTGCGAGATTGGCTACACAAACCTCTTGTTCGTCAAAAGCCCGGGTTTTCCGTTCAAAATAAATCTTATTACCATCTTTCGAGGTGTAAAGTACATCCACGTACTGGTCTTGCCAACCATTGATATCGATCGTTTTCACCTCTTTCGTTTCCACGTCAATAACCGTTAACTCGTATTTTTCCAATTTCTGGTCCCCTGCCATAGCATATTTGTAGGTTTTCAGTGTGGGACGGGGATCTGTCATCACATCCACCAAAAACAACTCATCCACGTGTCGGTTATCACAACGTAATGCATACACTTTTTTTGAATCCTTCATCCACACAGCTATGGGTGCCGTTGGAAAAGTATCTGCCGCAATCTCGTCCTCGTCCTTGGTGTAAGAAAAATATCTCTCCCCATCTGTCGTCAACTGCACGATCGTGGTATCTTTCCCTTTATCCTTATTACCCATAACATAGAGATTATGCCGTTGGGCAAACACTATATATGTACTATCCGGTGAATATTTTTTCCACGAGTCCCCAAATCCCTCGTTAATCACGGTATCCAATTTCGTCACGTCCTCTGTTATCATATTATAACGATACTTGCGCTTTTCAAAATTGAACGTAAAAGAAGTCCCCTTTTTATCAAATTTCAACTCTTGAAACGTGAAATTCTTTGCATCACACACCCCATGTGTTTCCTGATTTAAAAATCCAAACAATTTCTCCGGGTTAAACAGTAAGCGTTTTTCCCCTTTCTCTGGATTCACATAGTAATAACGTTTTCCCTCTTCTGTCGTGAACGAATACCAAAAACATTCCCCGTCATTGATATACATAGGGTATATACTCATGCTATTTCCATCCGCTACCCGAAAATTACTACTCGTGAAACGGTCTGCTAACTTAAAATTTGCTTTTTGTTGTCCCCACAACAATGAGGTCATCGTCAAACCGACCAACAAAAAAAATATCTTTTTCATACAAGTAAAAACAAACAAACATACAACATCTAAAATAAACCCCGCCTCCCCGCATGACGGGCAAGCGAGGCTCATCTAAGCATTAACTTCCATCAACCAAAATTATAAACAAGTTCCTTGGAATAGGTTAGCGCCACTTCCCCATTTAGGAATAAAATCAACTACTTCCACCATCTCCGGATCTAAAGTCTTCAAGTTTTCTTTATACACACTCTTGTACACAAACCTTTCTTCTTCCGAACGTCTCACTTCCAACACTTCAAAAGTCCCGTCTACCATTAACACACCAAGTAATATGTAATCCAACTCCGAGATATAACGGATTTTTATGGATTGAATCTCTACAGGCGCCGTGTAAAAATGCTCGCTAGACTGTTGCCCTGTTCCTTCCCATTCCATACCACACCCGTAAAGTTGGTTTCCGGCAGCAATAAATAACCACTCATAATCGTCATAAGTATTTGGATCATAACCGTAATTGTAATGGAAATAAACAGCATCCTTAAAATTCGTAAACATCGACTGATCTGCAAATTCTCTCACTTGAGACTCTTCTAAGCCTATAAAATCCGCAGCATCTTTATGATCACCAAAAGCATATCGATGCCATACATAAGTTCCATTTTCCAACTTCAATAACGATAAAAGGTAATCGTAATCACTGACAAAACAATCCTTAATACGCTTTCCTTTAAACTTTTGAAACAAACTCATATCAAACTCGCCAGCGGTGTTATTCCGAATCTCCAACTTCCGTCCAACCTCATTCTGCGGATTAATAATAAAAGTACTATTATCCTTACCCGCATCATCATAAAATGCCCACATTGTTCCTTCTGCATCGATAGCAGGTACTACATCTATATGGTAATCATTATCAGCCTTCGATGTCTGAATTAAAGATGTAAATTTCATCCCATTAAATGCTGGATCATCGTTATAACGTCCTGAATGCAAATCCGTCAACACGTTAGCAACAGCATAATATAACAAGCCATCTTCCGCCAATAACCATTTACTTGTTTTTGAAAGAGCGGCATCTTGGATAACTAAATTTTCCGGAAGAGTACCCATAAATTCATCAAAAGGACGCCCCGCATAAGTTAATGCATTACCACTTAATTCAACAGGACCACTTTCTTGCAACACCATAACTTCTGAATTTTCGGTTGAAACATAGTCATTATAAGAAAATTCTTCAACTAATTTTATCGGCCCCATTCCTAATTGTTCTCCAAGTCCAGTCGCAAATTGTACATGCAACAAAGAATCCCGCCATCTATCATAACCATACTCATTAAGATAATGAATCGTTTGCCTTTTCGTGATTAACATATCTAAGCGACTGGCACCAGAAGCCGTACGTCCCAAAAACAACCAACCCAATTTATACAATGGAGTCACATTCATGATAATCGCTTCCGGGAAAGCCACTCCCGTTTTATTATCAATAGCATTAAATATCAATTCGTATTCTCCGTACACATCTGCTGTAAACGTATAAGAAGCGTGAGTAGACACCTCTTTTCCATCCAACAACCAAGAATAACTCACGTCCGGATTCAAAGAGTCGATAGATAAACGGACTTTAGGTGTTAGTGTCACTGATTCTCCAGGAAATAATGAATAACTTGCGTCAACTCCCTCTATTTTCCAATTCTGATACTCGTTTATCTCCTTGTAATCCAAGTTTGTCTTATCATCAATACAAGACACGGCAATAAACACCGATACAAATATAAACAATATATATTTCATAACTTTTCTATTTAAATTATCCTGCAACAGGCACAGTTATTACACGCCCATTCTCATCTCTCTTCGGCTCTCCATTCACCCTTTCGTACTCTTCCAAGGTATATTTCAATCGGATAGCATACTTCTTCATCACATTCATATCCGTTCCGTCAAACGACTCCCCACCTTTTTCTAACTCCTCTAAAAACATGATATATTTCGTCTCTGAATACTCACCCAAATAAACTTTTTCCACAATATTAGTTGGTCGATCTACCGTACCATCGTTACGACTCCACCAAATAGGAATCTCCAATTTATCAGACACGTAAAATTTTGCTATTTGGTAATCTCGATCCCCTTGTTTTACATTCTCACTATTATCTATTTTCAAAAACAAACGGAACGATTTATCATCCAATTCATCAAAATTATTGAAGAACTTCACTTGTATCGTATCAACATCCTGGCCGGGGGCAAACTCACATACCTCCGGTAACTCATAGGCTGTCCCTGGAAGTGTGGTCGAATCTGTCGGAGAAATTGTGAACTTTCGAGGCTCAGTCAAATAAGCTCCATGAATTTGTACAGGAATCTCGGCAACAATTTCCCCATCCGGGTACGTTTTGAAAGAATACACAGCACTATCCTGTGTCGAATTGTTCACGAAAGATATATACACAGTATCCCCGTTATATAGTTTTATTTCTTCTTTCGAACAAGCTCCTAAGAAAAACAGGAACAATATGATCGAATAAACATATATTTTTTCCATACACTTTACGATTTTATTTAAGATTTGTTTCTGTATCCGGTACCGGCCAAATCACATACTTCGCTTCAATCGGCACAACCTCGTTCCCCTCAAAAGGTATATCTTTTTTCAAACGTTTATATAAATAAAAAATTTGCCCTTCCCCGATCCACTCTCTACGCATATCATTAATCAACACATCCATAAAAGTCCCCTCAGTAGCATTATTCACTTTATCCAACGAAAGGCTATTATAAGAAGCATATCGAGATTGTTTCACCGCCCGCAAATACCCCTTTGCTTCATCCAAGTTTTTCTTATAAATGGCCTCTGCCGCAATATAATATACCTCTGACATACGCACCAATGGTACTAAATAATTACTTATATTAGCTGCTGTATTATCTGCATCATATTTTTCATATTTACTGAAACGGTACTCGCCTGAACTATTATTCTGCCATTTCTTATAGCGCATATCCTTAGTTCCTTCCCCTTCGAATATCTCATCCAGATTAGTTGTTATCAAATAGGTATGTTTATAAGGGCTAGGATCTGTCAAATTATTATAAACATTTATATACTCGATTACATCCAATGACTCCACTCCCCAAAGTACATCTCCATACAACTTGATATCTCCATCTTTAACGCTACTATATTTCACTGTAAAGCTATTTGTCGCCGTGTTGTAATCAATCAATTCTTTGGCATATTGATACGCCTCATCTACCCGTTGTGCATACAGGCAGACCCGTGCAAGAATAGCCGTTGCGGCATGATAATTTAACCGATAACCTCTCTTGTGGTCCAAGAAAAAGTCATCGTCCGAAGAACTCGTTTCGAAACGTCTTTGCGCCGTGAAAGTTGTTGCAGAATCAGCCTTCCATAACAGCTCTCGTGCCGCCTTCAAATCCCGAATTGTACTATTTAAACAACTATCCACGGTCAACGGAATAGATACGTATGACGGGTACTCTGAAATGTATGGGATATACTTCGTTGCCCCAGGATTCATTGCCGGAGAAGCAGCAAATAATCGCAACATATCAAACTGGATAAAAGCCCGAAGTGCAAGCGCCTCTCCCCAAATCATCTTCTGTTCTCGCTCTTTATATGCAAATTTATCGGAGTCCTCTTTCGAGATATTTTGGATCAAATTATTACAATTGGCGACCATCTTGTAAGCACTCTCCCAGATAGATTCAATCTCCGGCTCCAATTGATCATTATCCCAATTATTCAAATATACACCATAATAAAACATAGCAAGAGCTCGATTGCCACTACCATAAACACTGTACGTCGTGTAAGTACGCCCAAATACATCTACAAGTCCCCAAGTCAAATCTTCTCCATATAGGGTCTGACCACTCATACCATAATAAATACCATTCAATGCGTGACGATATCCATCTCCGCTAGCAAACATATCGCTCTCATCAAGTTCATCCTCCGGTTTCACATCCAACCAACTGTTGCAAGAATATGCAAACAGCACTAAAATCAACAATGATAATAATCTATATTTTCTCATAACTTTTCCCATTTTAGAAAGTGGCTCTCAAAGAGAAATTAAACGTGCGGGCAAACGGATAACTCGTCCCCCGTTCTTGTCTTACCGTAGACGCTCTGAAAAGATCGTTCGTACTCAACTCTAAGCGCAACATTTTCAGACGTATCTTCTTCAACCAATCCGTGTTAAAGTCATAACTCAACGTCAGTGCGCTTAATGACAATTCATTATCATCTTGCACGAATCGAGAGGTAGGCATTGTTGAAGTGTTCATATCCTTAATGTTTCTCAAAGGAGCAATATCACCCGGTTTCTGCCAACGTTGAGTCAACACCCGACGATCCACATTACTATTCTCAATGTCGGCATTCTCAACCCCATCCACCAAGGTCTGGTTATACGTCTGTTTTCCCCAATCGTATGCAAACGAAGCAAACAACGTCAAATTTTTATACGTCAAGTTCACTCCAAACGAACCACTTGCTTTAGGCTCTTCATCACCCACGCGAACCGTTTCAGTAGCTTTCCAAAGTGAAGAAACAGAACCATCTCTATACAAGAACAACTCGTTACCCGTCATCGGATCAATACCTAGAGAACGAATCGCAAAAATAGAGGTCAACGAGGCTCCCTCTTCATATTTCATTTCCGGTTCGGAATATTCCGATCCATAGGCAGATAAATTAACATTACCTTGCGCATCTTCTGCCGCCTCATACTTCTCATTAACTCGATCATTATAAGCACGTAAAGCATCCGAAATTTTTAAAATTTCATTTCTATTGTGATTCAAATTACCCCACAACGATACATTCCAATCCTTATCCTTATACACGTCAAAACGTACTTGAATATCAAATCCCTTATTCAATGTTTCCCCTAGGTTATCTTTATAAGAAGTGAATCCAGCCGACGCAGGTAATGACACGTCCGTGATCAAATCTACCGTCTTGTTGTAATAATAATCAAAATTCAACGAGATACGTTCGTTCCAAAACTGCAAGTCCGTACCCATATTCAACTTATTCGTCGTTTCCCATTTCAAATTATGATTCCCTAGTGCTTTTAACTGTGTTCCGAATCCGGTCGCATACCAACGGTCATTTGTTGCATAAACTGTCTTGGCTGAATACGACGGGAAATTCACTTTACCCGTCTGGCCGTAAGACACACGTACCTTCACCTGATTTATCATGTCATTATCTTTCAAGAAACTATAATTATGGACATTCACCCCCACCCCGGCAGACCAGAACGGCGCCCATTTTTGATCTGACCCGAACTCCGATGAACCGTCGAAACGTACGGATAAGTCAGCCAAATAAATATCATTCCACGTGTAGTTGGCACTCAACAAGAAACCAACCAACCGTTTCAAACTCTCGCTCTTACTCGGCTTCTGATAAATCTCTGCCGCATAGTTCGGAGAGTGAAACGCTCCCGACGGGAATCCTCTGTAATGAGCGGAAGTAGATTCCGACTTTGTGGACTGAGCGTTTACAATAGCCGACACGTTCAGATTGTGCAAGCCCAACGATCTCGAATAATACAATGAGAACTGCGTATCCCATTTAGTGTTATCACTACTGGTCGTATAAAGGTCCCCCAATAAAGAAGAATTTGTACTAGTACTAGAATTCGCCGTTCTAGCCGTAGCATTAGAAGATTTGGGATCAATAAAACGTTCCGTTCTCCCCATAGTCTTTGTCAATGCTAATTGTCCTTTTAATGTTAAATAATCATTGATAAACCACTGGAACATGAATTGTTCAATAATTTCATCCTGTTTATCCCAGTTATAATTATTCAATTTAGCCTCGTAGAACGGGTTATTCAACGAATTGCCACTCCGATCTCTTGAAAATTTAAGCTGTTGTACCAAAATTCCGTCATCATCATACAAACGATCATACGGTTGCAAATGTGCGTAATCAGAGAAACTTCCATAAGGAGAATCTGGTGCATCCGTGAAATTATACGAAATTTTATTCAATACCTGCAATTTATTCTTCAATCTCCAATCCACCGTGAAACCCACGTCCACGTTATCTCGGTATGAACCTTTCATCACGCCATTCTCATTCGTGTACCCTAACTCCAAATTATAACGTAAATCGACATTACCACCCTCTATCGACAAACTATGCTTATGATTCACTGCGTTACGCAAAGGTAATGACAACCAATCCGTATTAACCCCTTTCTGCACGTTCACCAAACGCTCGTTATAAGCTCTGATTGCAGCTTCTCGATTAGAATAATATCCGTTTTCTGGCTCATAAATCCCCGCAGCCTGCTCTATCTCCAATTTCTCCCGGGCATTAGCCAAATTATAATCTGATAAATCCGGCAAAGAAAGCGATCCCGTCAAATTGTAAGAAATCGTCACTTCTCCCGGTTTCGGAGCTCTTGTCGTGATCACAATCACACCATTAGCTGCACGTGAACCATACATCGCCGTAGCGGCAGCATCCTTCAATATATTAATCGTTTCCACCCGGTTCGGATCCAAGTCATACACTTTCTGAACGCTCACCTCAAATCCATCCATGATAAAAGTCGGCAAATTCGGATTATTCTCCAAAGATGATTTTGACAATGCATCCTTATCCAATCCTTTCACACCAATACCCGACCGTCCCCGGATATACATCTCAGGCACTGCATTCGGGTCTGATCCCCAAATATTACTCTTCTGTATCCGAAAAGAAGGATCAAAAGAAGCCAAAGCCTGCACAACATTCGTCGGAGAAGCTTTCAGTAAATCTTCCCGTTTCACCGAGATAGAACTACCCGTAAAACTCTCTTTTTTTACATTAGCATATCCAGTTACAACAACCTCTTCCAAGTCTTCGGTATCCGGCAACATTTTAATAAAAATCTCCTTACCCAAATCTTTTATCTTATTCACATCCACCTCGTGTGACTT
This sequence comes from Butyricimonas sp. RTP31003st1_G1_RTP31003_210430, assembly GCF_040920905.1. Classification (NCBI taxonomy): domain Bacteria; kingdom Pseudomonadati; phylum Bacteroidota; class Bacteroidia; order Bacteroidales; family Odoribacteraceae; genus Butyricimonas; species Butyricimonas sp. RTP31003st1_G1_RTP31003_210430. The sequence continues at coordinate 35,759 of NZ_JBCOSQ010000034.1, forward strand.
CATCCCCACAAAAGAAAAAATCAAGACCAGCGTATCCTGTTTGGGCAATTCAATTTTAAATTTTCCATCAATATCCGTCACAACTCCAACTGCAGTACCCTTCAAAAGTACAGTTACACCCGGGAGGATCTCTCCTCTATCGTCAACGACTTTTCCCTGCACTGTTACTTTTTTCACCTCATCTTTTTTATTATCCGGAGTAATTACAATCAGATTGTCAACAATCTTAAAAGTATACTTCGTCCCTGTCAAACAACTCTTCAGGATCTCCTGAAGAGAGGCATTAGAGAATGAACGTGTAATTCCGGTCACTCCTTTAATCTCCTCATCATTATACAGAAACTCGTAACCTGTTTTTTGTTTTAGAACATTCAAGACTTCGCTCAAAGACTGTTGTTCAAACCGAACTGTAATGCTCTGCTGGCTGAACGCATTTTCGCCCGAAAATGCCAAATGTGTAAGCAATAGCATCATCATCATTAGCTTGCAGACTAATGATCGTTTGCTACCACCTAACATGCAGTTTTTAATTTTTCTTTTCATTGATAATTTTATTTAGGTCATTTTTGCACACATACACCCGGACGTTTCGGCAAATTCTTTGAATTTGCCTCTGGCCCAAGCAATTGATGTTTATTAAAACTTAAAAATTCAAACACAACACTCCCATTCAATGAAATTATTTTCCATTGTTCGAGACACATCATTTTGTTTTGGAGAAAAATCAAGTATATTTGTGAAATCCCCTTTGGGTTTATTTTAGTACACATTTTTGTAAAGTCGGAGTTGCAGCTTCGGCTTTACTATTTCACTACTTCTCCATTACTGTCACTGTTCTACCCTTTACATCAAATTTTATATTTGTTGTTAAACTCAATAATTCCAACACATCAGCAATCTTGGCATAACGAGGCAAGTAACCGGTAAAATGATAATTTTTGACAGCCTCGTTCATATAGAACACATCTATCGTGTACCAACGAGAAAGTTTCGTCATAATCTCCTGAATACTTTCACTTTTAAACCGGAAATTCTCATACATCCAAGTCGTATACACCTCAACATCCACTTCCCTCACGTTCACTTCTCCATCTTTTATAATCGCCTGTTGACCAGGCTTCAAGATCGTCTGTTTCCCATCCATCTCAATTTCAACCTTACCGGTAGCCAACGTCGTTTTAGATGTTTCGTCTCCCTCGTAACTATTCACGTTAAACGAAGTCCCCAAAACCTTCACCGCGTAATCTTTACATTGCACGATAAAAGGCTTGGACGGATTTTTAGCCACCTCGAAATAAGCCTCCCCGGACAAATACACCAAACGCTGCTCGCTATTAGCAAAACTTTCCGGGAAACGAAGTTCCGTCTGCGCATTCAAATACACCCGGGTTCCATCACCCAACACAATCTGATACTCTCCCCCTCTTGGAATCTCGACTTTATTATACCTTATTTCTCCCGCACTTTCCTCCAACTGTCGATCTGTAAAAACAACCTCTTTTCCGTTATTTTCTGCCAAAGAAGTAACGAGATCGACCTGATTCAATGAATCCAAATGATAGACATCCCCTGATGCGACAGTTAGTTTAGCAATAGAACGCCCCGGAGTAATCTCTTCCACCTTGGCAACCGGAACAACAGTAGCCTCTTCCTTCAACAAGAAAGCGATTGCCACTCCCAAAATAACCACAACAGAAGCCGCAACTTGATATACCCTCATCAAACGTTTTCTCTTTCTCCGGGCTGCTTTTTGTTTCACGATCTGCCATGCTCCACCAGCATCATAAGACAAAATTTTTTGAATGTCTTCATATTGCATCTCTTCATCCTGAATCCGGGCAAAAAGAGCTTTATGAGAATCGGCCTCTTCCAACCATGCATCTAGCTTTTGTTGTCCTTTCTCATCTATTTCATTCCGCAAATAAGCTAATATTATCGCGGCAATGTCATACGGATATGTGTTAATACTATTTTTCATACATTATTATTACACAACCCTACCTCGAAAGGATTAAACGGGATCGCATTTTTTTCAAAAAAAATACAATTCACACCTACGCCTAATTTCCATACACCACATTTATCCCTTAGAACAAGGGATTTAGTAACATTAATAAAGGGAAAATATCTTTCAAATTTTCTCTTAAAATCTTTTTTCCGCGAGCCTTTTGTGCTTTTACAGTATTAACACTCAATCCAAGTTCTTGTGCGGCACTTTCATTATCCAACCCCTGAAAATAACAAAGCTGGAAGACCTTCCGGCACTCCTCCGGCAATTTTTCAACAGCAGCGGCCAATTC
>NZ_JBCOSQ010000034.1:38211-51410 GCF_040920905.1 Butyricimonas sp. RTP31003st1_G1_RTP31003_210430
CAAATGGACTTCGGATTGGAAAAGCATCTTCTTCTCCAGTAGAGCGATAAAAACATCCTGCACAAGATCCTCTATCACCTCCTCGTTTTTCAAGAACTGGGAAGCGAAATAACAAAGAGAACCGTAATACTCTTTGAATATTACCTCAATATTGTTAACTTGACCTTGTACACCAGTAATCTCTCGCTTTTCCATTCTATCAATTTTATTGATGAAATAAAAACTGATAAAGAAATTAAATTCAACGACACCACGCCACCCAATAACATTTAATAAAAAATAAATATTGCTAATTAAACACTATTCATATTTTGCTAAAGTCCTAATTAGTTTAGGAATATCCGTGTTATCCAAACGCCCATTAAACCGTTCCGCACCAACCCCGATAGCATATACCGGAACAACTCCCGCCGAATGTCCTCCGCTGGCCCAGCTAATTTTGGCAAGACGATTCAGTATATTGATGGACAATTGAGCGATCGGCTCATTCTCCGAATACAAATTTTTAACCATTTCAACGGTCTTGCCCGAAAATGTTTCTCGATAACAATTCTTCAAGGTCTGTTCATCTTCCGCCGATAAATTTACGGTATTCCAGAAACCTAAATTCTTCGCCAGAACCTCCTGCACATCCTCCCACACCACCTGACTACTCTTCATATCTCGTAATTCCCGAATCTCACGAGTCAATTTCTCCAGAGACACCCTCTGATTCTCCAATACCCGAAGATTCAATTGATACGAGCCTGTCCCGAGAACGATGCCTCCCGTCTCGTGATCGGCAGTAACCACGATCAACGTCTCATCCGGATGTTTCAAATAAAACTCGTATGCTTTTTGTACCGCATCAGCAAAATCTTCCACTTCTCGAAAAGCCGTGGCAGCATCATTCACATGACAAGCATAATCAATCAAACCACCTTCCACCATCAGGAAAAAACCCTGTTTTCCCCGACACAAAAAATCTATCGCCCCTTCCGTCATCTGACTTAACGTGAAATCATCTTCTTCCCGATCTATCGCGTATGACAACGTCGTCTGAGTCCCACCCTGAATGACCACCAGTTTAGAGGTCTCAACCATCTTTTCTCGAAACATCTCGTTTCCCCGAACAACCAAATATCCCGATTCATGCAACAAATCAAAAAGATTCGTGGAATCTTTCGGGGATACGGATTGAATAATACCTCCACCGCCATATAAATCAAACCCGGCCTCGATGGCATCTTTCCCCAACTCGAAATACATCGTCCGCCGGGGCTGATGCCCGTAAAACGCCGCCGGAGTGGCATGATTCATCCCGACACTGGTAATGATTCCTACTTTACGTCCGGCTTCTTTTGCCCGTACGGCAACACTATATAAAGGCTCCTTCTGTTCCTTATCCATCCCGATCGTGCCATCCTTTGTTTTCTCCCCGGTAGCCAAGGCAGTTCCGGCGGCAGCGGAGCAAGTAACACCATGATAAGAAGAATAAGTCGTTGCGTAATTACGAACCGGGAAACTGGCAAAATTCAGCCCTTTCACCCCGATAACGTTATCTCGTTCGGCCAGATACATTTCTGTCCCGTTCACCTGGTTCACGCCCATGCCATCACCGATAAAATAGAACACGTACTTTACCTGCCGGGACTCACTACAACTTTCGAAAAGGAAAACCAATACTCCAACAAGCCAAATAAATAACAACTTTCTCATCCTCTTACATTTTATTCCTCAAAACTAGGCATAAAGAAACAAAAAGCCAAACACAACAATCATTATTTCCTTTCCATTGGAACTCCACCAGTAATACACTATATTACAATATCTTATCATGCAAACGTATGCACGATTTTATGTTTTATAAGATGTTTTTTATCCAAAACAAATGTGTTAATTTTGCCCGACTTTAAAACAAAGACAAGGTATTTAACAATATATCAACAAAAAAACAAAAACAATGATTTACTCACATGAAGTACAACACATGTGTGTTGTGAAAAAAGGACCGAATCACGGTCCGGCACCCATCCCGGAAGAAGGGAAATGGGTTCGTTCCAAAGAGATCAAGGACATTTCAGGATTGACTCACGGTATCGGCTGGTGTGCCCCACAACAGGGAGCTTGTAAATTGACCTTGAACATCAAGGACGGGATTATCGAAGAAGCATTGATCGAGACGATCGGTTGCTCCGGAATGACCCACTCCGCAGCTATGGCCTCCGAGATTTTACCGGGCAAAACTTTACTGGAAGCCTTGAACACGGACCTTGTTTGTGATGCAATCAACACGGCCATGCGCGAACTCTTCCTGCAAATCGTTTACGGCCGTAGCCAAAGCGCTTTCTCGGAAGGCGGACTTCCCATCGGGGCCAGCCTCGAAGACTTGGGTAAAGGCATGAGAAGTCAAGTAGGAACCATGTTCGGAACCAAAGCCAAAGGTACCCGTTACCTCGAAATGGCCGAAGGTTATGTAACCCGCATGGGTCTTGATGAAGACGGAGAAGTCATCGGTTACGAATTCATCCACTTGGGTAAATTCACCGATATGTTGAAAAAAGGTATTGATCCCAAAGAAGCTGTCGAAAAAGCTACAGGATCATACGGTCGTTTCGCGGATGCAGTAAAATACATCGATCCGCGTCAAGAATAAAACAATTTAGTGATTTACGATTTATGATTAAGTGATAATCACCTAATCAAAAAATCTGAAATCACAAAAGTCGCCCGCGACTTTGTAATCATTAAATCTAAAATTAATTATGGCTTTATTTGAAAGTTACGACCGTCGGATTAATCAAATTAACACGGTTCTAAATAATTACGGAATAAAAGACATCGAAGAGGCAAAAGCCATCTGTGATGCCAAGGGGATCGACCCGTACAAAATGTGTAAAGATATTCAACCCATAGCGTTCGAGAATGCAGCTTGGGCTTATGTAGTCGGTGCAGCTATCGCTATTAAAAAAGGATGCAAAAAAGCGGCTGAAGCCGCCGAGGCTATCGGAGAAGGTTTGCAGTCATTCTGTATCCCGGGATCTGTTGCCGCCGATCGTAAAGTGGGTTTAGGCCACGGAAACCTGGCAGCCATGTTGCTTCGTGAAGAAACCAAATGCTTTGCATTCCTTGCCGGACATGAATCGTTCGCCGCGGCAGAAGGTGCAATCGGTATCGCAAAATCAGCAAACAAAGTACGTCAACAACCGTTGAAAGTAATCTTAAACGGTTTGGGTAAAGACGCTGCCATGATCATCTCCCGCATCAACGGCTTCACTTACGTGCAAACCGAATTCGACTACTACACCGGAGAACTGAAAATCGTGAAAGAAAAAGCATATTCTAAAGGCGAACGTGCCCAAGTAAGATGCTACGGGGCTGACGATGTTCGGGAAGGCGTAGCTATCATGCGTCACGAGGGAGTGGACGTTTCCATCACCGGAAACTCAACCAACCCGACTCGTTTCCAACATCCGGTTGCCGGAACCTACAAAAAAGAGTGTATGGAAACCGGAAGAAAATACTTCTCTGTTGCCTCCGGTGGTGGTACCGGACGTACCCTTCACCCGGACAACATGGCAGCTGGTCCTGCTAGTTACGGGTTCACCGACACACTTGGCCGTATGCACGGAGACGCCCAATTCGCAGGTTCATCCTCCGTTCCCGCACACGTGGAAATGATGGGATTCCTTGGAATGGGTAACAATCCGATGGTTGGAGCCACCGTTGCTGTTGCTGTTTCTATCGAGGAAGCAATGAAATAGTGTTGAGACATCACTTCATAAAAAATCCAGGATTTCAGTCCTGGATTTTTTTATGCTACAACCACCCTCTTATGTTTCCACCGCCGGTGTGACCACAACCAATAAGCAGGTTCCTCCCGGATAAAACGTTCCAGCATTTGAATATGCATTCGCGTCAATTCCCCCGGTTCCAGACTTTTCGGATCAGAACACAGGTCGTAAAACTCGGCATGATAATAACCTCGTTTCACTTTACGCATATTCACGAAAACCACCGGCTGATTCAACTTTCGGGCGATCTTTTCCGTACCCTCCAACACGGCCGTATCTTGATTCAGGAAACGAGTCCAGAAATTAAGAGAATGTTTATTAGGAGTCTGGTCTCCGATAAACCCGGTCATCGTAATCTTCCCCTCTTGCTGATTCTTCAACATAACCCGTAGCGTATCCGCTTTAGCTAAAGGCGTCGCCCCGAAACGGCCTCTAATCTTACAAGTCATCCGGTCAAAGACCTTATTATGTATCGGTTTATAAATCGGGATCAACTCTATATCCTTCTCCCACAACTTGTATGAATACATCATCTCCCAGTTCCCATAGTGGCCGGAAAAAGCGATCACGCTACGTCCTTGTTCAAAATAGCGGTGTGGTACATCCATATTCACCATGACACAACGTTTTTTTAGCTCTTTCTCCGAGATATGCCACAATTTATAAAACTCGGCAAAAGTATCACACAAATGGCGGTAGTACTTCCGGGCAATCTGCCTCCGTTCCTCTTCGCTCTTCTCCGGAAAAGAATTCCGTAAATTCATATCGACAATTTTCCGACGATAACGAACACCATAAAACAAAATAACGAACAACACATCCGTCACCAAATACATCACGGGCAGAGGTAAAAAACTAGCCACCCACAACATTCCATATCCCAAATACGAACATACATTTACAAATAATTTCATCTAAAAAGTATAAATTTCACACGCATTTTAGACTTGATTCCTACGCCAAGTCAATCAAAGATAATACAATTATCAGCCATTCGACGAAAATGATCCAACATTTATACTTTTTCTACACAAATTGCATTCTAAAGCCCCCGTTCATGCTTTAAGCTCTACATCAAAAAACAATATCAAGATCGATTCCCTTGTTACTCGTTCAAGTCAAGGAACAGTAAATGTGGGTCATACCACCCGATAATAAACAAAGAAATATTCCATCCCTCTGTTTTCTTCCGGCAAACCATCACCGCCTTTCTAAACTGCGCCCCCAATATATCAAAAAATAGACTTCTAGGACATCCCCTTTTTAATCCCAATTAATACCTAAATTCTTTATTACAAGTTGATCACTACTTGACGAATACCGTCATGAACCTTATAGATACCTTATAGAAACCTTATATGAACCTTATATATAATAAGGTTCATAAAGTATTCTTATAATCTAAGAAGAATATATCTTACGTATTTCATCTAGTAGTCATCACCTATTTATCACGAAATAACTATTGTACTCGTCAGTACCTGTTTTCGATCTCTTCGCATTTTTCCACGGAACCATTGCATAAGAGCCTATTAATAGTTAATTTTGTACATAATAAACCTCTTATAATCATGGAATCACGCGAAATCCTTGAACAAAAATACCAAGCTTTACCACCCGAGATCAAATATATAGTGGAATTACTAGCCTATTCCTGTTGTCCTATTTCCAAAAGTACACTGGAACGGCTTGAATTACCTTTCGAAAAATCCAAATCAAAACGCCGAGCAATCATCCTCTCGTTAAAAGATTATCCCGAGATTATCTGGCCTAGCAAAAATATACTAGACTCCTACTACGTGCTGGAACCTCACCTTTCCCTTCACCTCTTGCTTCAGCTAGACAAGCAGAAGCGAGATTTTAAAAAGGAAATTTGCGATACCAATTTTTGGAACGGGGCGAATTACCTTGGTAAGCGGGTCCGAGACACGTTATTAAAATACTATTATACCCAAACGCCCTTCAGCTATCTTTCCGTCGCGAACCAAAATATTCACGCCAAATTCTTGCTGGATGCGGCATTGGACATGCCGGAATTTAGCGGAATTGAACATTTTTTCCCGATAACAAAGTTCCTGGAAACCTTCGAAGCAGAAGTCGACATGATGGATGAAACGTTAGAGTTTCCTCCAAATTTCGAACACACGTATCAACGCACGATTTCATTCATCGGGCTCAACCCGCCATATCTAGAAAAACTGGAAAAAACGTTTGCCAGAATCAACGCCCTGTTACCCGGTGACTTAAGTCGTATCCCGGGAGAAAACGCGGTAAATGCCGAGGGATATTATTTACAAGGGATGTACCATCTGTATAAAGAAGACTACCCGCTAGCGATCAAACACTTCGAGGCCGGCATGAAACTCGCAAAGACGGATATACCACAGTGGCCTTTCTACAACTACGGGTACGCCATAGCACTCATGCTGGATAAATCGGAGCAAAGCAACAAACGCATAGCCGTGTTGAGTAAGAAAAAATCCATGCAGGAGGAAGAAGCTTTCCCGGCCGCATTATTATTCATGATACATAAAAACACTCCGGCAGAGGAACTGCACGACACGATTCGGTTACGAGACATCATGTTCTCAACATCTCTCGTCCGGTTGTTAGTACATACGATTCTCCAGCATCACGATCTAGCACTCTCGTCCTTTGGCACAAACAAACATTTATTTGTCCCAGAATTGCAGAAGAACGGGTGGGACCTGCTCTTACTGGAAACTTCCGCACCCTATCCCGAATTGCAGGGAACTCGGGTAGAATTAGAAAAAAAGTTGGGCATCACTCCTTTAATCAGCAGGATCAAAGTCATTCCGGAATGGGAAAAAACGCTGGAGTTATTGCTTCCCTCGAAAAGGGAAAAAACGGTCGGCACGAAAAGCACTTCGCGAATCGTCTATCTTATCGATCCCAAATATCACCACGTACAACCGACGTTACAACAATCCAAAGATGGAATCACATGGAGCGCGGGAAGGAATATCGCTTTAAAACGATATAGTGATAGGAGTCTCCAAGACATGAGCGAAGTGGATGAAAAAATCGCCCGACTCGTGAAACAAAGTTACTCTTACAATGGCCCCAACTACTATTTAAATGACATGGAAGCCATCGCCTGCCTCACGGGTTACCCGCTGGTGTTCCTCGCTTCCAACCCTCGTATCCCCGTGGAGATCGTGGAAGAAAAGCCGGAACTCGTCATTCGCCAGCAAGCCGACGGGTTCACGATCACGAGCAATGCGGGAGCCCCCGACTCGACCATACTGATCACGTGGGAAACCCAGACACGGGCGAAAGTAATTCACATGACAACGGAACAATACACGATCATCAGCACGCTCCAACGCGTGAAAACTTTCCCGCCGGAGGCTAAAGAACGTCTTTTGGAATTAATCAAGCATCTGAACGGAAATATTGTCGTACATTCCGATCTGATCGGTGATCAAGAACAACTCCCGACGATCAAGGGAGACAGCCGTATCGTCGTGCAACTCCTCCCGATTGGCGATTCCCTGCGGGCTGAACTTTTCTGTAAACCTTTCGGGGAAGTTCCTCCATATTGTAAGCCGGGGAAAGGGGCTAAAAGTGTCACGGGGATCGTGAACGAGGAAAAAAGCCTCGCCACCCGGGACCTTGATGAAGAAAAGAGATTCAAGGATGCCGTTTTAGCGGACGTGGAAAGATTATCGGATGACTACGACGGGGACGCTTACGTGTTCCACTCACCGGAAAGTTGTCTGAACCTACTGGAAACGCTAAAACACCGCAACGAGATAGCTTCCATCGAATGGCCGGAAGGCGTTCGCTACCGGATAAAGCATTACATCACGGGGGATAATTTACATCTCTCGCTCACCGGGCGCAACCAATGGTTTGACCTTGAGGGTGAACTGCGTGTCGGGGAAGAGACAATCATGACGATCAGCGAATTGCTGCAAGCCTGCCGCCATAGCAAGGGACGTTTCATTCCCATCGGGGACAAGGAGTATCTCTCGCTCACGCAAACCCTGAAGAGACGTTTGGAAGAACTGGAATCCATGTCCGTCGAGGAAAACAACCGTTTCCGGATACAACAATTCGCCTCTCCTGTTTTTGACAACTGGGAAGAAGAAGGAATTCAATTAACCACGGATAAACGGTTCAAGGATTTACAGAAAAAGATCGAGAAGGCCTCCCGCTTAAAACCAGAAATTCCCGTTACGCTGAAGGCCGACCTGCGGGAATACCAGAAAGACGGGTTCGAATGGATGGCTCGCCTCGAAGCATGGGGAGCCGGAGGATGCCTCGCGGACGATATGGGACTGGGGAAAACGGTTCAAGCCATCACCATGTTGCTACACGTTGCCCGTAAAGGCCCTTCACTCGTCATCTGTCCCGCCTCCGTGTTACCCAACTGGGAACATGAATTACGACGATTTGCCCCCACGTTGAATGTCTACCGACTAAACTCGGCCACCGAAAGACAACAAACCATTACCGCCATGCAACCGGGCGACGTGTTGCTGGCTACATACGGAATGCTTGTCTCGGAAGAAAAAGGGTTGACAGGGAGACCGTGGCAAATGATCGTCTTGGATGAAGCCCACGCAATCAAGAACCGAACAACCAAAATGTCAAAGGCGGCCATGAAGCTACAAGCTGATTTCCGTTTGATTCTTACCGGAACGCCCATTCAGAACCATCTCGGGGAGCTATGGAGCCTGTTTCAATTTATCAACCCGGGCCTACTTGGCAGTCTCGAACATTTCACGGAACGCTACGTGCAGCCCATCACTCAACTAAAAGATAAATCCTGCCAGAATCAACTGAAACGTTTGTTGTCCCCCTTCCTATTACGACGCACGAAGAATGCCGTTCTGGACGAATTACCCCCGAAAACGGAGATCATCCGGGACGTGGAACTCAGCGAAGCGGAAATGGCCCAGTACGAGTTGTTACGCCGAGAGGCGGAAATGACACTGGCTGACGCAACAAACGGGGACCAACTAAAGATTATCGCGGAAATCACTCGCCTACGGTTAGCCGCCTGTAACATAAACTTAGTCAACAAAGCCTTCACCACGCAGGCCTCCAAGGTGGAAACCTTTTTAAACATCGTCAACGAACTCAAGGCAAACAATCACCGGGCTCTCGTGTTCAGCCAGTTCACCTCCCACTTGGCACTTATCCGCCAAGCGCTTGACCAAGCGGGTATTTCCTATTTATACTTGGATGGTAGCACGCCTATCCGTCAGCGGGAGCAACTCGTGGCTCAATTCCAAGAGGGAACATCCCTACTGTTTCTCATCAGCCTCAAAGCGGGAGGATTGGGACTGAATCTCACGGCAGCCGACTTCGTGATCCACATGGACCCGTGGTGGAACCCCGCCGTCGAAGATCAAGCCTCAGACCGGACTTACCGAATCGGCCAAACCCGCCCGGTAACGATCTACCGCCTGATTGCCAAGGGTACCATCGAAGAGAAAATCATCCGCCTGCATCACACGAAAAAAGATCTCGCCGATTCCTTACTCGAAGGTACGGATCTTTCACACAAGCTGACACGGGAAGAGATTCTGGAGCTGTTGAAGCAGGAGTAGGTCATGACCATAAAATCCTAAGCCTTTCATCAATTTAGATAAATCATTGATGAAAGGCTTAGTATTCCCTACTTTATCCCTCTACTATTTCTTGAATATCTTTTCTAATTCTCGATCAAGCCCAGCCGAGTCTCCAACATATTTCACCACGATCTTTCCCTCCGGATCAATCAAAATTTTAGTCGGAATTGCTGAAATATCATACATCTCGTTGAGTTGTTTTTGCCGGTCCCGTTTTTCGTAAATATTCATTTGTGGCCAGTCTATTTTATCTTCTTGGGCAGCTTTTTTAATGACCTCATCCTTACGGTCCGAAGCAATTCCCAGAAGAACAAAATTTTCACCCTTGTATTTTTGATTAATTTGAATCAGATGGGGATGACTTTTCCGGCAAGGTACACACCAAGAGGCCCAGAAATCCAATAACACGTATTTTCCCCTGTAATCTGCCAAATGAATATCTTCGCCCGTGTAAATATTCTTCAACGTGAAATCAGGAGCCGGAGCTCCGGGAGCCAAAGCCGTTCTAACCCGAATCAATTCCGCAAGTTTCTTTCCGGCTTCAGATTGTTGCACCTCGTTTGAAAACCGATCATATTGTTGTTTCAATTCCCCCGCAGTCTTACTAGTCAAACCGGAATTCAAGTATAACCACATAGCGTATTCCCGATTCGGGTGAGAAGTAATCCACTCCGTTGTACGTTGAGAAATTCGTGCCCGCAAAGCATTTTGTTGCTCGAAAACATCCATCTTGGCCACCGAATCATCGGCCAACACGGCATCATTCAACGCATCGTGTAAAACATTTATCTCTTTCAGCTCTTTCAGATTCAGACGTTGTAATTCCATCATCCCTTGGTTAAATTCATCCTCGCTTACCACCTCCACGAAAGGAAAATCTTTCTGGTCACCTTGAATCTCAATTTGGGCCCCGGGACTGACAAAAAAGGTCAAATCAAATTTCCCGGACAAAATCATTCCCCTTTTCCCTTTCCATTTCGCCCGACTTGCTTCCTGCTCTTTTTGGGATAAACGCATAAACGTCAGTTGTTGTCGTTGATCTGCTTTCCCGGAGTACATGAACTCACCGTTCTCCACTTTCAAGGTATCAAACTTGGAATTTCCACCCTGCCTGTCCAAAACGATAATTTTTATATCTTCACTCATCCCGGATAATTTCCCTTTCACCGTGTAACTATCCGTCTGCCCCATCATTTGCTGTATTCCACAAAACAAGCAAATGAATCCGATCAATACTATTCTTTTCATCATATTTCAGTTCATGTCACGACTAACTATCAATTATTATCCACCCATCCGCTGTTAAAGCTCATCACCTTAGGCGGGATCCGGTAAGTCAACCGATCTTCGGTCAACGTGTAGGTTTGTTCACCCACTTTATGGGTATAATTTTTCTTATCATCTTGGAAAAGCGGATCATTCCACAAGCGGCGGATGTCGAACCAGCGCATTCCACTCATCATGAATTCACGTGTTCTTTCCTCCAACACGAAACGGATCAATTTTTCTTTACTATTCACGCTTGCCGGGATAGCGGCCTCTGCTGCCGGCATCCTCTTTTCTCTCAGTGTCAGTAAATCCGCTCTCGCTCCTGTTTCGTCCCCCGTACGGGCCTTACATTCTGCCAGCATCAAGTACAAATCCGGGAGATCGCCACAAACGGTAAACATATAGCGACATACTCTCTTCGAATAAGGCCATTGAGTTACCCCGGTATAATCCTTGTCACTGAAAAACTTCGCCCGATGGTCATTCTTCGAGTACAAAGCCATGTATTCCGGTTTCACGTACACTTGCGGGGGATACAGGAATAAGGTAATCGGCAGGATGCTTACCTGTTTGTTGTATATCAATTCATTATTATCTTCACTCAAGTTGATCGGATAAGTACACGACATTCCCCATTTATTGGAAGCTCCCGTGTAACCCCAATTATAAATCTCTTGGTTATAATCAAACAATTCCAAGATAATGGATGAATTTTGAGTTCCCTCGTAGGCAATTTCCAAAGCCTCCAAAGCTTTACCGTATTCACCCATTGCCATATACACTTTACCTAACATGAAATAACCGGCGGCACGATACACCCGCTGACGATGTTGAGTCTGTAACGGTAAATCAGGACAAGCTTCTTCCAGTTCTTTGGTAACAAAATCATACACGGCTTTTACCGTTCCCCGGGAGAAAGAGGTCTCCCCTGAATTAGCCTTTGTCACGACAGGCACACCGGGATCAGTTGCTGCTGTCGCTTCTTGATAAGGTTTACAGAAGAATTGGGTCAGATAAAAATGCATGAATGCACGTCCCACCCTGGCCTCGGCCAAAAGCTCCTTTTTCTTTTGGGTTGTTCCGTCCTCGGCATCCATCACACCGTTGGCAATAACATTGTATAAATAAATCTGCTGATAGGCTGCACTCCACTCAGCACTGTAATCTTCTTCCAAGAATATATCCGGATCATACGTGTATGCCGCCCGGGCCGAACGTCCCATATTAGTGTATGAAGCCTCATCCGTGATCAATTCGTCCGTCATGTAAATAAAATATATCTCGGACTGCTGTGCGGTAATAGAACCGTTTTCATTTACTTTTGAAAAGATCAGGTTTGACAGGATCGTGTTGTTGAACAACCCGTCATAATGAGCAATCTTTTCCGGAATATCCTTCCCTTTAGGCTTCACATCGAGGAAATCATCACACCCGCAAAGCAAAAGCCCCCATATCAGAAAAAATATATTGTATCTCGTTTTCATATCTTTTCGCATTATATTATTACTTAAAATTAACTGTTAATCCAATCGACCAAGAGGGTCCGAACTGGGTTGCCCGCACGCCATTTCGTAGATTCATTGCCTCCGGGTCTATACCTTGATGGTTGGCCGCCCAGTAGAATAAATTGGATACTTGAAAACGTATCTTGATATTTTCTGCCGACAGACGATCACAGATTCCACTAGGTAAAGCATAGGCCAAGGATAGATTACGCAATTTTATGTACGACGCATCCAGCACCTGTTGATCCGAGAAACGATAGAGACTTATATCCCGACGAGTAGTTGAAGTCTTCGTGTTCGCCTCGTAAGAAGGAATATCCGTAATATTTTCATCCCCGGGTTGACGCCACCGTTTGTCGAAATCCTTGTGCAAGTTCGAGGTGATACGCCCCGCATAAAATTGATTGACATCATTCCGCATTTTATGTCCCAAGTTATAGACAAACATACATGACAATTCTATCCCCTTGTAGCTAAACGTGTTTGTCAAACCTCCATACCAGGGAGCCTGCATGGTTCCCATGTAGCGCATACATTTCAAATCGGTAAGGTCCTGTGTCAGTTTCACCTTCTCCCCGTTCTCATCGTACACTTGCGGGTCTCCCATATTATCCAAACCTGCCCAGCGATAAGCAAATAAACTACCGGCGGCATATCCCTCTACATAGTTTTCATAGATAATACTGGAAGGAGATAAGGCATTTGCAACAGATAACTCTTCAATCTTGTTTTTATTGTAAGTCAATGTAAAATTCGTTGACCAGTTAAACACGCCACTCATATTCTGACTATTCAACGAGAATTCAAATCCCTTATTCGTCATCGTTCCCAAGTTTGCTAAGGCGTTCACCCAACCCGTAACAGGATTCAATGGCACGTTACCCAACAAATCGGTCGTTTTTTTGAAATAAGCATCCAAGCTTCCGTTCAAACGTCCTTGTAACACCGAGAAATCCACCCCAGCATTGACGGTCCGGGTCTTTTCCCAAGTCAATTTATCATTGGCAGGAGTCACGACGTTATACCCTTTACCCGGATAAGTAGCATCC
>NZ_JBCOSQ010000035.1:0-34631 GCF_040920905.1 Butyricimonas sp. RTP31003st1_G1_RTP31003_210430
TATCAACTCCCATTCAACTCCCATTCATTTCCTATTCAACGCTATTTATAATAAAAAATAAGTTATTATTTTATTGTTTTTATAAATATAATGTATTATCTTTACATCGATTTATATACATATATAAATTACAATAAAGATTGAATCACCTTGTGAACCGGGTTTGGTCACGTTTATAAACCGAACTTGAAAAATAAAAAAGTATGGCATCATTGAAAGACTCTCTACTGGACGGCATGTCGGGAAAGCTGGATAAATACATCATTTACCGGGTGGGAAACGAAACGTTTATCCGGAAAAGGCCCAAAAAGGTAAGCAATCCTAAAAGCGAGAAACAACAGATGCAACGGGCAAAACTTCCGGGAGCGCAAACCATGTATAAAGCTCTGGAAGGTAGCCTGTTAAAAGAAATCTGCAATCTAGCAGCCCGGTATAACGAGAAACGTTCGGGATATCACTGGTTCCTAGGTAAAAACATGAACCTGTTCGGGGCGAACAATTACATCGACTATTCCCGTCTGGAGTTTTCGGACGGTAGCCAACAATTGCCTTTCGGAATCACGACGAAACAGACTCAACCCAATGCCGCAGAACTGCATTGGACGGATAACTCCAGCTCGATCACTGCACAATCCACCGATCGGTTAATGGTAGCCGTAATATTTGACAACGAGCCTTATACCCCAGTATTACTGGAAGATACGAATACCCTACGAAAAGATGGTTACGCACGAGTTACTCTACCAGAAGGCGAATGGCAAACTGCACATCTATACTGTTTCTTCGGACGGGATGATTTGAAAAACTTCTCTCCCGGAATTCATTTTCAAGTGAAGAAATCTTAACACGAAAGTATTATGGCAATTTTTGAATCTACTATATTCGAGAACCTATCGGGAACCGTGGGTAACGTGACCAGCTACAAACTGAAAGACAAACAAGTGGCAAGAGCGAAAATTTTCTCCCGGAAAGATGCGAAGACTCTTCAACAATTAAAGCAAAGAACTCGCATGAAAACCATATCGCTCTTCAAACACCATCTGACCCCGATCTTATCCTCCGGATTCTGCACCTCTTCAAGAAAGGAGGCATCTAACCGTTTTTTGGCTCTAAACATGGGGAAAGTTGAAGTCGATGACGAGTTAAACGTAACGATTGACCCGCTACAACTGGCCATTTCCGACGGTCCCTTGGCTTTACCGGCAATCGAGGCAGAAATTGACCATGCCGGGCACCGGATCATCTTCCGGTGGAAAAAACAGCCATTAATGCCTTATATGTATAAAAACGATTGTTTACACGGGGCTATCTATGAAACCCAGATGGGGCGGAGCCGGAAAGTGATATTGGGAACCAGAGCCGAGGCCGGAGAAACAACCTGGGAGCTGCCTAAAGATTGGGATTCCCATCATCTGGTAATTTATGGTTTCGCAACCACCGCAGACGGTCAAAAGTCCTCCCCTACCTTGGGTGTATTGAAAAGTGAAGAGTAGTAACGATATAACCTTCCTGTAAGACCCGCTTTATAAAATTAATCTTTTTTAAAGACATAAGGATAACCCTGCCCGATTTCGTGACGTATACGCCATAGAATTTGAATATTCTATTAGTCATTCTTTCAAGGACTAGCAGAAGATGGTGAGGGGATATGTCAATTCGTAAACTAAACTAATCAGAATAAAATAAAAAAGAGACGCTATGAAAAAAATTATTTTTTTATTGGCAATGACTACATTCCTGTTCAGTGATTTTGCAATGCAAGCACAAACAAAAAAAGAACTACGGGCTAAAAGAAAGGCTCACAGGGAATGCATGAGGATGCACAACAGAATGGTTCGCGAGCAACAAAACATGATCGCCTACCAAGATGCGGTTAAAGCACTTAAAAGTAACAGTTGGGTATTACAAGCCAACACGTTGTTTAACAATTTCGGGGCAGCCATTCCCGTAACGAACAATTTGAACTTCGTGGCCATGGACAACAATCAGGTTTCATTGCAATTGGCATTCAACGGGTTTAATCCCGGACCGAACGGTTTAGGTGGGATCACGCTCACTGGCTGGCCTTCCAGCATTAACGAAAGAGTTGACAAAAACGGAAATATCACTTATACGTTCAACGTGATGGGTGCCGCTTTATTCGCTCAAGTAACCGTTCGCCTCGGCTACGGGAGTAATTACTCGACAGTAACCGTAAGCTCAAACACAAATGGAAGAGAATTGACGTTCTCCGGGAACTTGGTTCCTTACAGCCAGTCCAACATTTTCCAGAGTGGATTCAGTTTTTAAGTAAGCAATTAAAAAAACTCTCGTTTAATATTCAATTACTCAGTCACACTGATGTGAAAAAAGGTTCCCTTGGGAACCCTTTTTCATTAGAAAAAATACAAACTTTATGAACATGCAGGGCAAAAGCCCGTTTTTTATTTTAATCGAGTCAGCACATTTCGTATTTTATCGCCTGAAGAAGGGCGATCTGCCTTGTACTGCATCAAAGTCCCGTCTTTACTATAAAGCAGGAAATGAGGTATTCCTTTGATGTTCATCATCGTGGCGAATTGATCTCCGGTCACGATATATTGATAACCATGCATCTTTAATTGTTTCATCTTTTTCTTCCATGCCTCTTTATTCGTATCGAGCGAGATACTGATAAATTCTACCGCAGGATTCTTCAATTGTTTTTCCAACTTCTGCAAATAGGGAACTTCCTGACAACAAGGAGCACACCACGAGGCCCACAGGTCGATATAAAGATATTTTCCTCGAAAATCCGTTAGCCTGTGAATTTTACCATCCACGTCTTCCAACGTCACGTCGGGCAAAGCGGCTCCTTCCATGGAATATTTTTTGGATTCGAAGTCTTTTACCAATTTTTGCCCTTCATCCCCTAAATCGGCTGTCATATTTTTCAAACGCAGCAAGCCTTCTTCAAAACCATTTTTGTAATTATAGTTCGTCACGAAATTTTGCACAATCAGCCGACTTACAGAGGCCACTATAGACGGAACGGTAAAACGTTCTTTCAATAGTTGAAGTTGTTCCTCCGGAGTCTCCCGTTCCCTTTTCAGGTAATTGAATACGAAAGTATTTGTGTTATAAAAAAACAAGGCGATCGGATTATCCAAGATTTCGTAAACTGGGGGTAAAAATTCATCCATTCCATCGGGTAACGTTTCTCCGTTACGGGAGTACATGTAAGTCACGCCATCCAAAGCCTGCATAAAAGATAAATATGCCTGTATCCGTAGATAGTTTTCCACCATATTCGCAGGGCGAAATTCTTCCATCACGTCATTTACACGAGTATAAATTTCACTCATGCTATTTTTCAATTCATTCGCCACGGGTGGATTTTCCCATATAGACCGACTTTTATCCAGGTAAAAACAATTATAAGTTATCAATGCCGCATTGTTCCGGTCCTTCTTATCAACCTCGATTTTCGCCCGTCTACTCTTAAATCGAATATCAAGCTTTACTTTTCCGCCCGGTTCAATATACAACGCCTGTTCAAACGGCCACTTGTTTTGCTCGGTTCCCACAACTCCCATCAAGGTTACCATCCGAGGAGCATCACCATCCAGTTGAAGCGAAAAAAGTCCTGTTTGGCTATCAACCAACAAAGAATCCCTCTTATCCCCATCAACAATAAACAATTGAAACCCCGAGTATTCACCTCGATCCACCGATCCGGTGATCTCAGTGGGTCCTTTTTGCTTGCAACCGATAGCTGCAAGCAAAAGGAGGATACTGATTATATGTTTCATTTTACTTTATACATTATTTTGACTGGCTTGTAGGCTACGTTTTTATAAGAATCGATCAACTGACCCGTTCTCGTATCGTAGATATAGATATACCCGTTCTCTCCGGATTCATTCGAGCGGTAAGCCCCCACGTATATCTGGGATTCATCCGGACTGATCGCCATCG
Organism: Butyricimonas sp. RTP31003st1_G1_RTP31003_210430; assembly: GCF_040920905.1. Lineage (NCBI taxonomy): Bacteria > Pseudomonadati > Bacteroidota > Bacteroidia > Bacteroidales > Odoribacteraceae > Butyricimonas > Butyricimonas sp. RTP31003st1_G1_RTP31003_210430. Next base: position 3,937 of record NZ_JBCOSQ010000035.1, read on the forward strand.
TCGTGATCTCTGCATTCGAGATATCGTCAATCACTGTCCACGATTCTGTCGGGAATGAAGTGGACGAATAGTACCAGCGATAAATCTTGTTACCCTGTGCATAGAACAAACACTGGTAAGAAGAACTGGCAACTTTCGGGTCTTCTTTCTTGAGTACCGGATTAGCAATCACTCGTTGTACATCACGATAATCAACACCAATTTTTTGATAATTCTCGTTAAGCTTATAAATCGTATTACTCAAAGAAGTTTTCCATATCTCTCCATTCAATTCGGTCAACACGGTAAAAGATGATTTTTTTTCGTTTTCAAAAATAGCGATCACCTCATGTGCCCCGTTCCAGATCGGTCCGAATTCTTGACAATAATTAGCCGTATAGCCATTGTAATAACAAATCGTATGCTGATTCACATCCCACAGATAATAATAGGGTTGATATCCCCCGAAGTAACTGTGTTGAACAGAGGAATAAGTCGAGGTCAACGTGGTATGGGTAAGGATCAAACCTTCCATACTGGCCAGATTATAAACCTTGCCATTCTCAGATATGGCAACTGCCGTACGAGCCGTGTTATCCGGTAACATCATAGCCACTGGAAGGAAATCCGAAAACTCGGGAGCCTTCACGATATTCTCCAATTCAAACGTTTTGGCATTGATCACGTAAACGGAAGGATCATTTTTATAACTGATAAACAACTGAGATAATCTTTTTGCCATGTCCGTGGGAGATTTCGGGAATACTTCTCCGGGATTATTCATTGTCAAACAATGCGTTTCAAAATTTCCCATGGTTCCGTCTGCCATCTGACGCATGAAAGAAAGCATACCCGTCCCGTCGCCGCTTTCACTTAACACCGTAATTCCTTCTTCATAAGGAGAATTTATATGCAACTTGAACTCGTAGAACGCACTACTATGCTCGTTACTCACTTTCACCCGCATCGGGAAGGTTCCCAAATCCTGACAGTCCACGTACAGGACGGACGAATCCGAATAAAACTTGTAATCCATGTCCCACTGGAACGTCAACGGAAGGTCTTTTTCCTTCTGGGTCACATAAGGAGTGATGTCAATCACCAGAGTTTGATTTTTGTCCCTGTTATACTCTTTCTGTAAACTATTGGTATCAATGGCGATCTCGGAGATCCGAACCGTGTCAACAGTCGTGTCATCATCAAAACAACCGATTGCCAATAAGCCTATTAGCCATATATATAGATATTTCCACTTCATAATAATCTGTTTTTACTACATGAATAATTCATTTCATCAATACGGTTTCGGAATATCATTTTTCCCGCTTTGCAATAATTCCGGGTTCGCGGCAAAGAAGTCATACATCGGGGTCAATATGTACTTGGTCGCGGCGTAATTATACTCGTCCATCCACCCGTATTGTACATTTTCCAGATTCGGCCCGTACATATCCACCATTCCTTTGTAAGTAGCCGGAACGGTCTCTTCCATTGCCCGGAAATATTCCATGAATTTAACCCATTTCACGGGATCCCATACCCCCAATTTATAATCCGGCCACGTGACCTTACCAGACCAATCTTTCCATTGCGGAGGTTCCACGACATTATTGAAAGAAGCGATAGACACGGTTCCGACCTCTGTCTCCGGTTCAAAATCATCCGTTGCCAGTAAACGGAAAGCCACCTGCCAATACCCGTCACTTCCCAAATGTTCACGCAATACCGTTACCGGTAACACACCATTCACGGAATCCGGTTCGATAATCAATTCGGCTGGCAAGGTATAATGTACACCTGCCTCTGCCGTGGTCTTGGCTGCCACGACTTCCACCTTGAAAGAACGCACTTCTTTAACCGGAGCCCCCATGATTTTCATGGGGAGTTTCATCTCGTAGGAAGTAACTTCCAGTTTCGTCACCCCGAAAGAATACACCACGCTGTCTTCCGTGAAGTAAATTCCCGTACGGGAAGAATCGAACAACTTGTAATCCTGTTCATTGCAGGAGATCAATCCCATGCCGAATATCACGAACAGGCAACCGGTGAATATATATGTTATGTTTCTCATATGTTTTCTATTTACCATTTCATCTTCTAAATTCGAACTCTTGTGACGGGATGTCCACCACGTAGATTTTCTTGTCGGCAGTTACGGTCTGTCCCTCGACATTAAGAATATTCAGGTTCAATCGTTTCATGTGGTAGAAGGATTGTCCTTCCCCGACAAATTCTTTATAACGATCATCCGTGATCTTGTCGATAGTCAGAGTTTCGGCCGGAAGTCTCTCGTCCAAAGCAACTAATCCCCGACTTTCCAACAACTCGTTAAAATAATCAAGAGCTTGATCGTAATTACCCAACTTCAAGGCACTCTCGGCCGCGATATAATACATTTCGGGTAAGCGTATCATGTTGATTCCGCGGATCTCACCTGCCGGACGGTTATATTCCGTGTTATTCAGCACGTAAGTATCTGTCAGTTTATCCAGTTTCCAGTATTTTCCCGTGTTGTTATACGTGTACCATGCACCCCAGCGGTAATCATTCCCGGCCCCGTCAATCTGGTATAATTGTTGAATATTATAACGCATTTCGAAAGAATACGCAGACTGGGAGTTGTGCAATATTTTAATCACCGGTTCGGCAAAATTCTTTGAATAAATTCCGAATACCGTTTCCTTGGATGACAATTTTCCCGCCAGATCTCCGGCAATATCCGTGTAATCCAACAGGGAAAGACCGGGAGCTTGTATCACTTGCTGCGCGTAATACAAGGCACTATCGAGTGTTCCTTCCGTCAAGTAAACCCTTGCCAGAGTCGCTTGCACGGCCTGCAAGTTAAAATGGATATTCTGGTCTTTCAGGAAATTAGCGTTCGAAGAGACTGACGCATACAGTTCCTCGTCATCCAATAATTGCTCTGCCGACCTCAAATCAGAAATAATCCGCTTGTACACGTCTTTAGATTTCAGAATGTCCGGGGCAAACAAGGAGAACCGGGTTGAATAAGGAATCCCGACAGCACTTTCGTTCTCCGTGATTTGCTCGCTGAAAATACGCAACAGGTCAAAATGCATGAAGGCACGCAGCCCCAAAGCCTCTCCTTTATAGATATTGTAAAATTGCATATCCGAAGGGGAGAATTTGTCCAGATGTTCCAACACGTTATTCGCATAGGCGATATTGGAATACATATCACACCAGATATTATAAAAAAGATCTTCCGCTTTCGTATTCTTATAGTCATATTTTATAAGTGGCTCAACCTCTTCGTTATTTGTAGAGGTATAATATTGAGCCATCAAATCCAAGGCGGAATAACTCAGATTCTGCCCGTACAAGTTAGTTGCCCCCATCTTGGCATAGACCCCGTAAAGAGCATTCTCAAATCCCTTCGCATCTTTCAGTAAATCATCTTCCAGTACCTCACCTTTAGGTTGCACGTCCAAAAAACTGTCACAGGAACTTCCCCCAAGGAGTAAGGCTAAAAGTACCATTATATTTTTTAATCCTATCTTCATAATCTTTCCTTTTAAAATGTTGTACTAAGCGTGAATTCAAACCCGTTACTATATAGATAAGTGGTTCCCCGTTCTATTTTCACGTTTGACCAACGCACGATGTCCGTCAAGTTCACTCCGACACGTAAATTTCGTACCCCAATCTTGGAACAAATGTTCGGTCTGAATTCGTAACCGAAATTCACGGTTCCCAGCGTGAACACATTTTCTTTTTCCACGAAACGGTCTGTATGTTTCGGGTTCGACCCCCATCCTTCAGAATCTGCGATGTCCTTGTAGAAAGCAATATCGCCCGGATTTTTCCAACGACTGCTGAAAACTCGTTTATCTGCATTCTTTTTCGGGTCCGCACCCTCCACTTTCGTGGCACGAGTCGTGTTATACAAGTAAGCACCACATTCATACCGACCTAACAGATACAAGCTGAATCCCTTGTAAAACAAATTAGTTGAAACGGTTCCCCGGAATCTCGGTTCAGTATCCCCGATCACGAATTTATCATCCGCAGAGTACTCGAAGGTTCTCTCCCCGTTCAATTTAATAAATACTTCCTGTCCTGTCGCCGGATCAATTCCCGCTGATTTAACCACTTTCAATGCCGAGGTAGATTCACCTTCCTCATATTGTGCCAGCGGGGTCTTCGAATCTACCTTGTTGGCATCTTCATTCGCTTTCTTCAAGGCGCTGTTTATTTTCAAGATCCGGTTCCGGTTCATACTTCCGGTAGCCGCAACCTGCCAGTAAAAATCATTTCTCTGCACGAGCATACCATCCACCTGGAACTCCAGTCCCTTGTTTTCCATCTCCCCGATATTTTCTTTGGCAGAAGTCGTTCCGGTAGACGGCGCACGAGAGGCATCCAATACCAAGTCGGTTGTCTTTTTCAAGTAAACATCAAACGTGAAATTCAATCGACGATTAAAAAGACTGATGTCTGTTCCCACGTTATAGGAAAGTTCCCGTTCCCAACCTAAATCTTTATTACCGATTCCCTGCGGGATAGCTCCGATACCGTTCAAATATTCCAGATCACCGGAATATTGATACATGGTCATTGCTTGGAAAGGAGAGAAATTCACCTTACCCGTGTATCCCAAGCTACCCCGGATTTTCAGAATATCAATCTTACTTGAAGTAATGAAACTTTCGTTATGTATGTTCCATCCTAACCCGGCAGACCAGAAACTACCGTAACGGTTGTTTGCCCCAAATTTCGACGATCCGGTCACACGGTATACCACGTCAGCATAATAACGATTGTTATACATATAGTTTCCATTCACGAAAAATCCCAATTCCGTACTGACGGCCTGTGTTCCCGTCGGTTTTTGATCAGAATAACCAGCGGCCTGCCCCATGAAATTCAACGCGTCATCATAAAAGCCCACTCCTGTCATGGTGGAGGACTCGCTGGTTTCCTTCCGGATTTCCACACCCGCATTCACACTATACAAACTGTTATTATCGGTCATCAGGTTAAATGCCCCTGTCAAGGTTCCGGCGTATGACACGCCACTACCATTTTTCTGGGTCAAAGAACCTTTTTTAGAAAGTTCTGTCTCGTCTTTAAAATCTTGAGAATCGGGAGATTTAAACACCTCGTTATTAGAATCTGTTACCGTGATATTAAAGTTTCCCGACAAACGGAACATTTTGTTGATTTCCCAACGAAAATCCGTGGTATTCGAGATGGATTTATCCTTTGAAATATCATAATTACCCAAGCTCGCCTCATACAAAGGATTGTCCAAGTTCCAAGAAAGATTTTTATTATATTCCCCGTACTGGTCATAAATCCGGTCATAAGGATTCATTTCCACGTATTTTGAAAAAGAACCGTAAGGTGATTGCTTGTAATTCACTTCGCTATAAGTGGTGCGATTCGCCATCGTCAATTTGTTCTGCACGTGATATTCCAATTTGAATCCCAAGTTATAACGACGACGGTAGTCCTCTTTCATAACTCCCTGCACGTTATTAAAACGTCCGGACAGTTCATAACGAATATTGGAGGCTCCACCATACAAACGCAAAGAGTGGTCGTGAGAAAAAGCCGTTCTGGCAGGTTGTGACAACCAATCGGTGTCTACTCCTCGCTGCACTTCTTGATAACGCTCGTTATATAATTTATCTAACGCATATTGCTCTCCTTCATTCGTGATATTTCCCCAAGCATCTTTTTTTACTTCCGACGTGTACAAGCCTGCTAAACGCTCGTATTCCAATTTCTGGGCCGCATTCAGCATATCATAATCTTTCAAATAAGGGAATTGCACGTTACCCGTAAAATTATAGGCTACTCGCATACTGCCTTCCGTCAGTTTTTTTCTTTCCACCACGATAACTCCACTGGCAGCACGAGACCCGTAAAGAGCCGTTGCCGATGCATCTTTTAACACCGTGATATTTTCGATCTCGTTAATATCCAAATCGTACAATTCCTGCATACTGATTTCAACTCCATCCAGCACGATCGTCGGTTGATTCACTTGGGTCGTCCCATCAGAGAAAGAACTCATACCGCGTAATAATAATTCCGGAACGTGATTCGGGTTAGACCCTAACTCACTTCTTTCTACCAGATTCAAACCGGGCGTTAAGGCTGCCAGAGCGGCAACCACGTTCGTACCGGAGATGGTTTTCAACTGCTCGGCAGTCACGCTCTTCACGGCTCCCGTGTAACTGGACTTTGATTTCGTGAAATAACCGGTCACAACAACCTCATCCACCTCGCTCACTTCTTCTTCCATACGTATGGTCATTTCCTTATCCAATTCTACCGGAACAATGGCCGTTTTATACCCTACAAAAGTAAACGTCAAGTCACGTATATCTGCAGGAACCACGATCTCGAACTTACCGCTCCCGTCGGAAGCCGCTCCCGTCACCAGAATTTCTCCCCGTTTGGCCACAACGGTTACTCCCGGAAGAGGTTCCCCGTGAGCATCCACGATGACACCTTTTATTTTATTCGTTTTTACCACACTGTCCCGCACGGCAACCGGACGGGCCGGACGGATTATCACGTAATTCTGTTCCAAGTCGAAATCCATGTTCGTACCTTCCAACACCTTACGAAATAGTTCATTCAAAGTATATTTACGAACATCAAGAGTTATTTTACGATTCACATCTAATTCGTTATTACTGAACATGATCAACAAACCGGTCTGTGATTCGACTTGTTCAAATACAGTTTCCAAGGTCTGGTGCTGTTTTTCGATCTTCACGCTTTGTGCCACACCCGTTGCTGATAGCTGAAACACAAAACCGATCATAAGTAGTAATGTTAATCTCATGATACATAAACTTTTTTTACATGGTATTTTCCCGTAGCGATACCAAGTGTTTCTCTTTTTTTTCATACTTTTGTATTTGAAATTAGTACTCTCATGCTCTTGAAAAAAAGCATGAATCTTATTTAAACAAAGCGGGGAGTATGGCCGTACTTCCTGCTTTTTATTTTTCTTGTATTATTATATCCTTCTGATTTATAATAAATTTCACATTTGTCGTCCGTTCTATCAGACGGATAAATTCGTTAAAGTCCACGTCTTTACGGATTGCCCCGGTGAAACGATAATTTTTACAAACTTCATTCGAGAAAACAAAATGCACATCATACCAACGTTCCAATTTCACCGTCAATAAATCCAGCGGCATATTATGGAAACGGAACATTCCGTCAATCCATGAGGTATATAGTTTCACGTTTACAGGTTTCACTTCAATCTCTTCATTTGTCGTGTCTAATTCGAACTGCTCTCCCGGATGCAAAAGGTAGGTCTCGTCGTGATGTTTCACTTCCACGCCACCTTGTTCCAGGGTTACCTGTTCAAGAGAGTCTTCTTCATAACTGCAAACATTGAAAGAGGTTCCCAATACTTTCACGCTGGAGCGACAAGTACGCACGATAAAAGGCCATTCTTTACTTTTAGTAACATCGAAATAAGCCTCTCCTTTCAATTCAACCACCCGTTCTCCTTTTTCAAAGTTCATCGGGAATGTCAATTCACTCCCCGAGTTAATCCATACTTTCGTTCCATCACTCAAGACCACCCGGTATTCTCCCCCTTCCGGGACCCTCACGGTACTCCTTTGCTCGCTGTTACCCCCTTGAATTACCAGGGTATTCAAAGAGTCCTTACCAATCGTGGCACCCCCGCTGTTCGTGATATCACGTCCCAGGCTTTCGCTTAACTCATACTTCTCTCCACCTTCTAAAACCCAGACGGCTTTCAAACTCCCCGGGGTTATTTGCGCTAACTTCTCCGGCTCGGTTATTACAGGTGATTGTCTAAACAAAAACCATCCCGCAGTCAACATAATCACTACCGTTGCAGCGACACTCCAACGAATAGTCAAATGACGTTTTCTCCAACCCGGTCGGGAAGAAAGTTTTTGTTCCATATTTTGCCAAGCATCTCTAATCTGAATATCCTCAAACAAACGAGCAGCCTGTACCACGGAACCACACTCTACCAACTGGTGAAATTCTTCCTGCAATTCCACGTTCTCCAAAAGCCACTGATCCAAAAACTCCCGTTCTTTTACAGTCAATCCCTCTTTACGAGATTTCAAAGCTAATTGTACTATATTTTCTGGTAACATGATGATTTATTCTCCATTGGTTCTATACTTATGACAGGAGAAAAGAAAAAATAGATGACAAGAATTCGAAGAAAAAATCAAAAAAATTATACGAAGAGTAACAATATCGAATATGTTTTTTCGCTTAACTCGGCTCGTAAAGCCGCTAATGCTCTCGCCAAAAGAGTTTTTACCGTAGTTACAGAAATTTCAAATTCTTCTGCTACTTCTTTATGCCGTTTCCCGTCCAGCACGATTCTTTTAAAAACTTCCCGCGTCCGATCGGGTAAACGATCTACCGCTTTATATAATTGATCAATGCGGGTATTCCATTCCGACTCATCCAAATATTCATTCTCTGCCATATCCATGCCCGAGTTGATAGGTTCCGTAAGAACCACTTTTTTTCCTTCCAACAAATTCAAACAATAGTTACGCACGGATTGATACAAGTAAGGACGCAGGCTATTTTTTATAGCGTGAAAACGCTTTCCCTCCCAAAACTTAATAAAAACTTCTTGTACGGCATCCTCAGCCTCCTCTTGTTGCGCAAGAAAATTCATGGCATAAAATACCAATGGCTTATAAAAATGGTGGAACAATAGTTCTAACCCTCGTCGATCTCCTTTTTTCAAGAGTTGCAATATTTTATCTAACTCGTCCATCCATTACACCCCTAACTTCATTTATGTAAACTTCATTTTTAATAATATATACCCTCAACAAACGATCAATTAATGATGTTCAGAGGATTACTTTCTTATCGTTAAGACAAAATTTCAAACGTATTAATAATTAGCCATTAAAAAAAATAGCATCTTTTTACAAGTGTCAAAAAATAATGTAAATTTGTATTTCAATAATTGATCGTTTATTTATATTTCACACCACTTGACTACTACATTCTTATTCTCCAAAAGATAAAACAATTTCCCAGTACTAATATCTATTAATACTCTTCATATATATATGGAAAAACACACTAAAATGTTTCAAATTCTCTCTTTTATTGACGTAAATCTTCTATTGTTACGTTTGTTGGTAAAAATTTATTGGCATTTCCTCCATTCATGAATATATCGCGCACGATGGTCGAACTGATAAAAGTATGTTCGGGAGAAGTTAAAAGGAAAACAGTTTCCACGGAAGAATCCATCGCTTTGTTTGCCTGACCGACAGCACGTTCGTACTCGAAGTCAGCGGCAGTACGTAAACCACGAATAATGAAATTAGCACCCATTTGCTCGCAAAAATCTACAGTCAAACCGGAATAACTCATGACAATGACATTATCTACATCTTCGAAAACTTTACGAATAATGGCAATCCGGGTATCCACGTCCAAGAACTCTTTTTTAACCGCATTAATTCCCACGGCAATAACGATTTTATCAAACATTTTTAATCCACGTTTCACGATTTCTTCGTGTCCGATTGTGAACGGATCAAAGGATCCCGGGAATATTGCGATTCTTTCCATGACGTACTTATTTAATTTCACCAGAGTTACGGATAAAACATCCGATCTCAAGTTACAAATTAAAATCATATTTTTGAAGATTCAAAAAATTTGTTAGTTTTTCTCAGATATTTCAGGTATATTATTAGGAAAATTATTTTCTTTTGAATAGATTTGGTCCAGAATTTAAAAGAACACATAACAATTAATTCTTATAAAACATGGCACGAAAATTACTAATTCGAGATCTTACACTTAGAGACGGTCAACAATCTTCATTCGCAACCCGGATGAACCAAAATCAAGTGGACCGCGTGTTACCTTTTTACAAGGATGCTAAGTTCTACGCGATGGAAGTATGGGGAGGAGCTGTACCCGATTCCGTAATGCGTTATTTGAACGAGAATCCATGGGATCGTTTGGAAAAAATCAAAGCCGTTATCGGTGATGTTTCCAAGTTGACCGCCCTCTCCAGAGGTCGTAACTTATTCGGTTACGCACCTTACACGGATGAAATTATCGAAGGTTTCTGTAAAAACGCTATCGAATCCGGTTTAGGAATCATGCGTATTTTCGACGCCTTGAACGACGTGAACAACGTGAAATCGACCATCAAATACGTGAAAAAATATGGTGGTATGGCTGATTGCGCTGTTTGCTACACGATTGACCCGAAATATCCGAAATTAAGTTTGATGGACAAGTTAAAAGGGAAAAAGAATCCCGAACCCGTGTTCACGAACGAATATTTCTTGAATAAGGCAAAAGAAATGGAGGCTCTCGGAGCTGACATGATCACGATCAAGGATATGAGTGGTTTGATTAACCCGGCTCGTATTTCCGAGATGATGCAGTTATTCAAGAGCAATTTGAAGATTCCGGTAGACTTCCATACTCACTGTACCCCGGGCTACGGATTAGGTGCCGTACTTTCCGCTATTGTACACGGTGTTGACATCGTTGATACCAATATCTGGAATTTCGCGGGTGGTCCTGCTGCTCCGGCTATTGAATTGATTTACATCTTCTGTAAGAAATTAGGTATCGAACTGGATGTAAACATGGAAGCTGTTGCCAAGATCAACAAAGAGTTGTACACGATTCGTAAAGAATTGGAGGCATACGATGCTGTTAAACAATTCCCGAATCCGTTCAACCCGCTTACAGATACACTTCCGGCTAACATTGACAAATTATTCGATGACGCTATCGCTGCTGCCAAGAGTAACAACGAAGAGGCATTGTTGGAAGCTTGTCATGCAATCGAAGCTTATTTCAACTTCCCGAAACCGAACGAACTCGTGAAGAAAGCCGAGGTTCCCGGTGGTATGTACACCAACATGGTAGCCCAATTAAAACAATTGAACTCAATGGATATTCTGGAAGATGCCATGAAATTAATCCCGACGGTTCGTTTAGCTGCCGGTCTTCCTCCTTTGGTAACTCCTACCAGCCAGATTGTAGGCGCTCAAGCCGTGAACTGTGCCTTGGACATCAAGAATGGTAAACCGATGTATTCTAACGTATCTAATCAATTCGTGGCTTTGGTAAAAGGTGAATACGGAAAGACTCCGGTACCTGTTGATCCGGAATTCCGTCTGAAAATTGCCGGAACCCGTGAAGAGACCCCGTATGATACGTCAAAATATCAAATGCAGGAAAATCCTGTTTTGACCGAATTCGGTGGAGTAAAATTGGCCGAGAACGAGAAAGAAGTCCTTTTGATGGAACTTTTCCCGGCTGTCGCCAAAAACTTCTTGACAAAACAGAAAGAAGCCCGTTATATGGCCACGCATAAAGGGGAACAAACACAACAAACCGCTGAAGTTCAAAAAGAAGAACCGATTACCGGAAAAGTGGTTGAAGCTCCGATGCCGGGTAACATCTTCAAGATCCTCGTTAAACCGGGTGATGTTGTAAGTAAAGGACAAAACGTACTTGTATTGGAAGCCATGAAGATGGAAAACAACATTACAAGTGATTACGCCGGAAAAGTAAAACGTATCCTGACTCAAGAAGGAAAATCCGTTACTGCCGGAGCTAAATTGATCGAGATCGAAATCTGATTGGATTAGCAATATAATAAAGGAAGAGTGGTAAAAGTCAATGAACTTTTACCACTTTTTTTATTCTAGCAACATACCATAAAAAAATTTACTCCTGCCATCATGACAGGAGTAATATAATTAAAATTCAAACCATTTTCTCTCGGATCAGCGAGGATTAATATTTAGGGAAACCGATCTCTTCCCCATTCTCTGCGATGTACTCGTCCAATGTCTCACAACCTGTATCCTCGTCTTCTTCGTACTCCATGGAGAGATTATTTACCCGGGCAAACTGATGACAACTTTTGAAATCAGCATATCGTTCCTCAATCTCATCTTTAAATAACGCAACCCGTTCGGTCTCCGGCATCTCTTCCAATTCCTCTTCATGCTCCTGCAAAATATCCAGAATAAATTCTGCCGCCCAACTACCCAATTCACGTTCCAACACCCAATCAGATGAATGTTCATCCAGTATACGGTATATTTCATGTAAATAGGGAGTATCCCCCCAATCTTCATATAGCTGAATCAGGTCGTCATCCTCCCCATATTCTTCTTTTAGCCTTTCTAACACCTCATTATTCATGTCTCTTGATTTATTGTATTCGACGGCTAAATTAAGAAAAAATATTAACATTACATCGGCCAGGCAGAATTTGGTTCAACTGCAGTCTCAATCCACATATACGACTCTCGATACCAAAGAATCGAATCTGTAAAAAAAGGCTGAAAATTTCACATGAAGTATAGTAAACAATTAAAAATAAGCACTTCAATACCACATTTGCAAATTCTCGTTAAAAGCCGAAGAACGTATGAAATATTTCTGTAACTTTGAGTGCGGCATAACTCTTCACGAGAAAGCCGATGTGCGATCTTTTATTAGTTTAGTTTAAAACACACATAAATTTGAATATCATGATGAAGAATTTATTACTCATTCTTTGCTTTTTTCCCATGTTGGCATTAGCCCAGGAAGAAGATCAAAGCAAATACATGGTCGGAGCCGTTCCGGAAGTAAACGGAAAAGTTGTTTTTTCACAGGAAATTAATGCTCCGAATCTTTCTAAAGACCAGATTTTCGATGCTATCCTAGCATGGGCGAATACCCGTTTCAAAACAGATAAAGGGAATTGGGGAATGGTTGCCTATTCGAACAAGGAAGAGGGACAAATTGCTTGCTATGGAAACGAATACATTGTTTTCGCAGATAAGACTTTTTCTCTGGACCGGGCAAAAATAAACTACCGGATGAATTTTGTTTGCACTCCCGGTAAATGCAACGTGGAAGTAACCAATATCACCTACCTTTACCCGGAAGATAGCCGGGAACGTCTGGCTGCCGAAGAATGGATCACTGACAAGCAGGCAATGAATAAAGATCAGACCAAACTGATCAACCGGATTGCAAAATTCAGAATCAAAACCATTGATCTGGTTGAAAGTTTGAACGAAGGGGCGCAAAAAAGTTTAGGCGCACAAAATGCCCCCGTAGCCACAACGACAACCACAACGACCCAACAAGTTGCTCCCGTGCAAACCGTTGCCACCATATCTGCCGCCCCGGGAGATGCTTTACAAGGCTACAAGCGTATCGCTCCCGACAAGATTCCGGGAAATATTATTAAAATGTTATCCGAGGACTGGATGTTAATCACGGCTGGAAACGACCAGCAGTTTAACCCGATGACGGCAAGCTGGGGAGGTCTCGGAAACCTGTACAACAAACCAGTGACATTCTGTTTTATCAATCCCGCTCGCTACACTTATGATATCATGGATAAAGGAGACACCTATACATTAACTTTCTACACGGAAACTTACCGGGAAGCTCTGAATTATTGCGGGCATAATTCCGGTAAAGACAAAAATAAGGTAAAAGAGGCCGGGTTAACCCCGATCACCACTCCTTCCGGTAGCAAGGCATTCTCGGAAGCCTGGATGATTATCGAGTGCCGCAAAATGGTTTCTCAAACTATCAACATTGACGGTATTGCTGACCCGGAACTAAGAAAACAATGGGCCGGTAAAGCCATGCACAAAATGTTTATCGGAGAGATTTTGAATGTATGGGTAAAATAAATCCATAACTGAATTATCTTACTTTTATAATAGCTTTGGAAAATCATGATAGCTAATCTATCGTGATTTTCTTTTTAAAATCTTTCTTACTTTGGTCTCCCTTACAAAATCAAACGTTATGAACAAGGTTAATTACTGTATTCGTGTAGTTTTATTGCTAATTACCGTTTTGCTTTTCAACCGGCTTGATGCACAAGAAATACGTTTAAAGGTTATCAATCCCAAAGGCGAGCCTCAATTTGGAGTATATGTGGTCAATCCTAGAAATCATTATTTACTGACTAGCACCGATATTGAAGGGGAATGTGTTATCAAGACCTACAAACTACACCCTAGTGATTCGTTACAATTCCAAGGCATGGGGTATCAAACCGTAAAATACAGTATGAATGATTTACTTCGCATGAAACGCCTTGTACTTGTTCCCCTGGCATACGAACTGGAAGAGACGAACGTGGAAAAGGGGATCTCAATGAAAGAACTTTTAAAAAGAGCCTCCTCAAAACTCAAGAAACAGGCTCCCGGCCTCGAACCGATATGCAAATATTTTGGTAAAGCCTTATACGAAAAAATTACCGAATGTGAAGAGAATGTTGTAGAATACCGCCGGGAGTACGGTTATTATTTCTCTTCAGGTGATGTTAAATCACGAAACACGTGGGATACGGATTTCCGATCCTACATCGTCCCGTTCTATGTTGCCAGAAGTTACAATCTCACGAACGATGGACAAGACACGCTTAAACCCACATTCATTACAGACGAAGAAACCCGTTTTGATATCGGAACTCGTAAAATATTCACGTTTATGCGAAGTATTCAATTATTCGCTCCTTTATTCAGCGACATTCGCAATTACGATATTTATCCCCTGGAATCAGAAAATTCTGACTACCGGTTTGCTTTCAAGACTAAAAGTAGCGCTTATCCTCAACGAACACGCCTCACGTGTAAAGGGACTTTCACCATTGACGGGAACCATCATGAATTGAAGTCCATGGATTTTGATTACGTGGATTACCAATTACTCCGACAAGTCCTTTTATCCAAACACCGTAAAGTAAATTCCCCATTTTCAACAAAGGCCAGTCTTTCTTTTGCCTACACTCCGACCAAAGAGTATTACATTCGTTCCTGCACGCAAGAGACCACTTGGAAAGATGATCTTGGGGAAGATTTCATTGTACTGGAACAACCTTCCCGAAGTTCTCCATCAGCCAATCATTTAGTTGAAAAAGAAGCTTTCTACTGTTTCAACTACCAGCAGGTTCCAGCCAGATGGCAGACAACCCGCATATTATCCAAAATTCACCTGGCACAACGTTATTCCATGGGCACTTACGATCCACAAGTTTTCCAAGAACTTACACCATTACTAGATAACCGAAAAGCCATACAGGATTTGAATCGATACATGGATATTGAACAACAATTTGAATTGAATTCAAATCGCCCCTACTACGAACAGTATCTTATCATCGGAATTAAAAGTGACAAGATTCCAAGAGTGGATATTCACGGGAAATTGACCTCAAACCGGGAAAATTTGTTCTCCCTGATAAAAAAATTCGAACAAGAAACTGAATAGTTTATTCCGGAATTTCAATCTTTTCGCCTAAATGACGAGGTTGTTTGTTGACAAAAAAATCGACAAATACTTTTACCCGGGCCAACAATTCCCGTATTTGCGTCTTTAGTCCCTCGTAAGCACTCACGTCTTTAGCATTATACCCGATAGCATGTATCCCGTAGTGACGAGCCAGATAGATCGCCCGTTCATTGTGAAATTGCTGAGAAATAACCGTCACGCTATCCTGTCCGAAAATCTCTTTCGAACGTACCATAGAATCAAGCGTTCGCAATCCGGCAAAATCCAGCACCAATGATTCTTTCGGGATACCTCTATTCACCAAAGAATCTTTCATAGCCTGAGGTTCATTATAATTATGGCGGCGGTTGTCTCCACTGATCAATATATACTTAATTTTACCCGATTCGAACAACTCCTCTGCCGCATCAATACGATTCTTGAAATAAGGATTAGTTTTTCCGCCTTTCACCCGGGGAGAAGTACCTAACAACAAACCAACTTTATTATAAGGTATGAATGTAGTATCTCCAAAGACTTTTCCTTCTCCGTATTTGGAAATCCGATAATTACAAAATAATATTCCCAGACAACACACGAACACAGGCAAAATAATACCATAAAAGAACACACGCCTCACCACTCTCCACCATTTATGAGCTTTCATCCGGGAAGGGCTGTCTGTTGAAATATGATCCTGCCGTCTTTTCAATACCATTTTTACCTTCTTTCCTACAAAGATACGGATTTATCTCCCAACTCTCTCAATTTCTTATAAATAACCAAGCAAATTTTGAGATCATACAACATACCCGTCCCATTCTTTCTGCAAAAATCCTTACTTACGTTCGATTTCATTTATGGGCTGCCCAAAAGTCATTTTATCATCAAAAAACTCCTCCGTCACTTCGTGCCACCTCCTCTATAAACAGAGGAGGAGCTGGTGACTTCTCCCGAAGACAGGGAGTATTTCAACTCTCCCTCTGTTTATAGAGGGAGTACCCCGAAGGGGGGAGGGAGTTAAAAAATGACTTTTGGGAACAGCCCCTTAAAATCAACCCGCAAGATATGGTTCGTCTCGTCCGGATTACTATTCTCCCGGATGAATGTTTCGTGTAAACAAACCGATCCGGTTTCCCTCGGTATCTAAAAAGTAAGCAAAATAATCTTTTGATTCCTCACAAGTTTCACAAGGTTCCGTGGCAATCTTTCCCCCGGCCTTCCTCACCAGGGCTAAAGATTCATCCATATTTTCCGTGTAAAATGAAATCGTAATACTGTTAGAGGTTGGCAGGTATCCTTTTAAACTAAAAATACACCCGATCGGTTGCTGATTACCAGAAGAAATAAAAGCCATCTTCTCTTCCCCGTATTCGACAATCTCCAGTTTCTCTCCGAAAATTGTCCCGTAAAACTGAACAGCCCTCTCCATGTTGACAGCAGGAATCTCAAAAAAAGCTACGAATGTTTTCATGTTGTATTTATTTTATTGATTAACACAACAAAAGTACACCCTCATCATCCCTCAATTATTGGAAAAAAGAGACATTCTCTGTTCCGATAAAACTTTTATTTCCTTCTATGCACCTAGAAACCATTCAATACTCTCGACATCCTCGGAAAAACACATCAATTGAAAAAGAGTTGACGAAGTATGACCGGTTAAAGCCTTGATTTCATTCGCCAGATGAGCCGCATCGTAATATCCGGTATGGAAAGCCAACGTTGCCAAATCAACCTCCGGCATTCGATTTCGAAATTCCACGGCATACAGAAAACGAATCACCCGTAAGTATTGTTTCGGCATTAATCCCACGTAAGCCGCAAACACCCGTTCAAATTGCTTTTTACTCAAACAAGCATAACCGGCCAGTTGTTCCACATTAAACATACCCCGACCCTGTAATAAACGAGTCATGACCATCCGCATCCGGTTATTCTCAAATTCATTTCTTCGTTGCAAACGACCTAACAAAAATGTCTCCAAACTATCCACCCGTTCGTCAAAACCGGCAAGATTCATCATTTGTTCTTCCATATCTTTCCCCTCTTTTCCCAACGCCTCTTCCAGAGAAACGTATCGGTTTGTCAGCTCATTCAGCGGCAAATGCAAAATATCCCGTATCCCCACGGGGGTAAACACGACCGACATCAGCCCCACCCTACCCGTGGGTAAAATATCTATAAATTCGGTTCGCTGCCCGTAAAGTGTCACCCGGGGATGAGATTCTTCTCCATCGGACCGAATAAGCTTGTACGAATCCCGATAATAAAAAACGATTTCCATGAATCCCTGCGGCGTAAGACGATGCGGCTCACACGATGGACATACATCCTCAAGATCCAGCATCCAATAATACTGGACATACCCGGATAATTCCCGACAAGGCGGTCTATACTGGTATTTACTCATTCGAGGAGGAATAACACATGAACCAGTGCGTCACTTTCTCACTGTAAGTCTTTGAAATCGGAATATCGGGAACTTTCTCAACCCCAAATTCTAAATAGACCCCATCTTTCTCCCGACGAATCACTTTAACATGCTCGAAATTCACCATATAGGAACGATGGCACCTCAATACATTCGTCCCTTCAAATGTCTCTTCCATCGCCTTCAAAGTATTACGTAACATGAATTTTGTCACCACGCCTTTATTCAAATACCAAATCTGCACGTAATTATCCGCAGACTCGATATAAAGCAAATTCGAATGTTTAATTGATAAACGTAATTCACCTTTCTCATCCCGAAAAGAAATAACACTCGTCCCCCCGGTATCTCCCTTCATCTCTTCAAGCATCTGCAATTTCTGTTCCTTATCCCGCCAGGAAAAATAAAGCATTAAGATCGCATAAGGTAATAAAAGGATTAATGACGTGTTTTCTGAGGCCTCCCAAAAAGTTTCCATCACGTCCCTCTCTGGCCGTAAAAAACAAGAATAAACCGTGTAGAAAGTCGATAGAAAGAAAATTTCCAACACGATCCAAATGCCATACTCTAAATAATTAAGGGTATGTTTCTTCGTGTAAAAATACATGATCACACGACTGATCGCCACGGCAAGTACTCCGGTAAGAATGACCAGACTCGAAAAAATGAAAAACTTAAATTCCGATACCGGATACCACGTCAGAGAACTGAAAGGCTTGTAGATATTGATAAAAATCAGATCAAAAAAAGCAGTGAATAATACCAAGCGTATTAAATTTGATTTATCGTAATAGTAAGCTGGTATTTTTCGGGTCAACACGTTCATCTCTCTCTAATTTTTATAAATTTCAAACAAAGATACATTTTTCCCGTAAAAAATTTCACCCCTAAAGAGCAAATTTCATCCCTAAATATGAGATTTTGTCCCTTTAGATCCAGGTACACACCATTAATTTTGAAAACAAAGAATTGTGGTGTTTGTTTGTATTAAAATTAATCGCAAGAGCTATGGAAATCTCAACTAGAACAAAACAATTAAAGGCTATTTTTTCTTATGACAAGAAAGTTATCCTAGAAGACCAACCACTGGAAATTCGTCCTTATCATTTTATCCAGAACATGGGAGTAAATGAAATAGAACAATTTCAGCAATTGATCCCGACAAGTGAATTTTGTTCTATCCCGGACAATAATATTCAGGAGAACAAGAGTTTTTCGTATACCATATTCACGCCTAAAGGATCACGAAAAACGAACCAGGCAATCCTGTTATTACACGGGCTGAACGAACGTAACTGGGACAAATACCTCACCTGGGCAGAATATTTATCCTTAGCCACGGGTAAAGCGGTTATTTTGTTTCCGATAGCTTTCCACATGAACCGTACTCCCGGTAACTGGTATAATCCAAGAGCCCTTATGCCTTGGGTGGCTCGTCGTAAGCAAGAAGTGGAACATCTGGATAATTCCACGTTTGTCAACGTGGCATTAAGTTATCGCCTCTCGGACACCCCTTTGCGTTTTTACATATCCGGAAAAGAGTCCATGTTCAATTTATGGCAGTTATTCCGGGAAATAAAAACCGGCCAACACCCCCTATTTGAAAAAGATTCATCCATAAACATTTTCGCCTATTCCATCGGAGCGTTCCTATCACAGATTCTGATGCTTGCTAACCCGGAACATCTATTGGATGACAGTAAACTATTCCTCTTCTGTGGAGGCTCCATATTCAGCCAAATGGACGGAAGTGCCCGGGATATTATGGATCGAGAGGCGTATCGAAGAGTTAAGAATTATTTTCTGAATGATTTTCTAACAAAAAATGATGAACAGCGAATGCTCCCCGTTTTGTATGAAGAGGATTTCATGGAAAAAGCATTTAAAGCGATGATACGTCCCGAGGTAATGAAGAATTACCGGGAATCATTTTTCGAGCGAATTCAAGACCGTCTACGGATTGTCACGCTCAAAAAAGATACGGTAATGCCAACACAAGGAGTTATTGAGGCTCTAGGCCCCAAATGTGTTGATACTATATTGGAAGAATTAGATTTTCCGTACGAGTATTCCCATCAAAATCCATTTCCCACCAACACGGGAGCCACACCTGAAATGCTTTATCAATCTTTTACCGGGATATTTAATAGGGTAGCAAATTTTTTGTAACAGAAAAGAAGATTCATACGCATATCTAAAGCCTGTTTAAATTTCGCATTGATAAGATAAAAAATTAAATGACCATGAATAAGATTTATCTAACGACCTTGCAGGAAGTGGGATTTTCGAGCCTATACGTCTTTTTTAAGATCAACTATCTCAATATAAGAAAGTTAATAACAACAAGTGCTTTAATACTTATCTAATACCCTGTTACTCTATTGTTTGGCTAGATCTTCTCCGTGCTTTCTCCGTGCTTTCTCCGTGTCACTTGCGAGTGATCGCCGGAAGAAATACATTTGAATGCGGCACGAATCGAGACGAAGACATATAGGAACACCAAAGGAACATTGGCATGACCTAGAGGTAATCAAGCAACGAAAAGATTTTATTCAACAAAATTTAAACAGACTCTTAAATTTATTAAATATATTTATCGTACTATTTTGCAGACAAATAAAATAGTACGATATTTGCACTATATAGTTTTATTCGTGCAACAAGTAAGTATAACATATAAAAGGATCAAGAAAATTGCAACAATATGCCTCGTTTTCATGGCATACCTTTCCACGACTCAAGCCCAAATCACAACGTCATCAATGAACGGGTATGTTTCCGACGGCAAAAACTCTTTACCCGAAGCCACGGTAATCGCCACCCACTTGCTTTCGGGTTCCCGTTACAGCACGATCACCAACCAGCAGGGCTATTATCAATTACAAGGAATGAGAACGGGAGGGCCTTACCAAATAGACATCTCTTACGTGGGATTTCGTCCTTCCACGGGCAAAGGAATTTATCTTCAACTCGCGGTCCCGTACACATATAACACCGTGTTAATTCCCTCGACAGACCTGGAAGAAGTCGTTGTAAAAAGTACTATATCAAAATATTCCAACGGAAAAACGGGAGCAAGTACTCATGTCGGTTCCGCCCAGATAAAGTTACTCCCCAATGTCACCCGGTCGCTCACCGACATACTGAAACTCACCCCTTACTCCAATGGAAATGGTTTCGGAGGACGAGATCAACGCATGAACAACTTCAGTGTAGACGGGGCAAATTTTAATTACAACATGGGACTGGACGGAAAAGTTCTACCCGGGGGAGGTAGTCCGATCTCGATTGATGCCGTTGAGGAAACCATGATCAATATAGCGACTTATGATATTCGGCAAACTAATTTTATCGGTGCCGCTATTAATATCGTTACCAAAAGTGGGACAAATGATCTGAAAGGATCGTTATACACATATATAAAAAACGAACATCTAAGAGGTAATAACGTAGATGGTCACCATTTGGGAGAACGTGAAAAAGAAGCTCGTGATATATATGGATTTACATTAGGAGGACCTGTAATAAAAAATAAAATCTTCTTTTTTATCAACGGGGAGTATGAATATTCCCCCTTTCCTATTCATAAATGGAAACTTTCCACGGATGGACAGGAAGATCCGGTAAATAATATCTCCAGAGTAACCTCAAAAGACATGGAGCGTTTTTCCAATGATTTAAGGGAAATGTACGAGTACAACACGGGATCATGGACCAATTTTAACGGCCAAACAACTACCTGTCGTCTCTTGATGCGCGCGGACTGGAATATAAATGATCACCAGAAATTCATGATTAGATATAATTACACGACACAAAAGAAAGACAACAATCTCGTAGGCGCAGCTCTTGGCATTAAAGGAACCCCTGTAAGTCGTTATTCCATGAGTTTCCGGAATTCCATGTGGCAAGACATGAACGACGTACATTCTCTCACAGCAGAATTATTCAGTTATTTATCAAAAAACATAACAAACCAAATTCTCGTGAGTTTCACGTTCAACAATGGAAACAACCGGAAATGTAAAGGAGATTTCCCCACAATTGACATTATGAAACCGGATGATTCAGGTACCAATAGAGCTTTCATGAATGCCGGTTATGAACAACACGCGTGGAACAATGGGATTACTGAAAGAGTCTGGGCAATTACAGACAACCTTTCATTTCAAATGGGACGGCATAATTTCACAACGGGAATGAGTTTTGAATCCCAAAACCTCTCAAATTGTTATTTACGTTACGGGGCTGGTTATTATCGTTACGCAAGTTACGAAGATTTTATAAATAAAGCCGCACCGGTTGCGTTCGCTCTCGGCTATTCCCTTTCCAAAGACAAACGAGCCCCGGCTAAAGTAAACTACCGACAATTTTCCATCTACGCGCAAGATGATTATCAAATCACCCAAAATCTGAAATTCACATACGGGATTCGCGTGGACATTCCCATATACGCAAACAAACGTTACGAAAATCCTTCTATCGCGGAATATACTTTTTATGATACCAAATTAAGTACGGCCTACTGGCCCGAATCTTTTCCCCTCTTCTCCCCCCGGATTGGTTTTACTTACGATCTGTCAGGGAACAATATTATAATTCTCCGGGGAGGTTCAGGTATTTTCTCCGGACGCTTCCCCATGATATTTCTTTCTAAAATGCAAGAAGGCAGCGGTATGTTAAAAAACACCGTATCTACTCAAAAAAACGGAGATCCATTGTTGGCAGCTTTAGCCGGAGGGATACGCACCCGAGAAAAAATATTACAAGATATTGCCCCTCTGTTTCCGGATCGTTTCCCAACAGAACCCGGTGCCGTAAACAGCATTACAACAATAGACCGCCATTTTAAGATGCCACAAGTTTGGAAAAGTTCATTAGCGGTAGATTACCAACTTCCCTTACCATTCCCTTCTCTACTCACACTAGAAGGAACTTTTATAAAAGATATTCATGCCATCATGCAACAGGACGTGAATACAATTCATGCGGATGATCCTAGAATGACTCGTTTTATTGGTCCGGACAATCGCTACCATTACCCGGGAGATACCGAAAAACGCTACCATGAAGACATTACGAACGCAATTCTAATGAGGAATAGCGGGAAAGGATACAGCGCTAATTTCAATATCACATTAAACGCTCACCCCTGGAAAGATGTTGAGTTCATGGCTGCTTACACTTACAGTAAATCAAAAACAATAACGAGTAATAAAAGTAATCAAGTCGACAACGCTTGGACACAAGAACCATCCGTGATGGGCCCTAATTATCAAAAATTACATACAGCTCAATATTTACAAACCCCTCATCGGGTTATCGCACAATTCAGTTACACGAGACAATACGCCCGTCTCTTCAGTACCTCATTATCTCTTTCCTACACGGGAGAATACGCCGGTAATTATTCGTACTTGTATGATGGAGACATGAATAACGACGGAATCGAATACGACCTGATTTATATTCCGCGCACAAAAGAAGAGTTACACTTTGCAGACCGACAAACCGGAGAAATCACGTTCACGGCAGAAGAGCAGAAAGAAGCCTTTTGGACATTCATTAATCAAGACCCCTATTTGAAAAAACATAAAGGGGAATATGCTGAAGCGTATGCGGCCAATCTTCCCTGGTATGATCGGTTCAATTTACGTGTAGTTCAAGATTTCAAAATACAAACGGGTCAACACGTAAATACCATTCAATTTTCTGTTGATATTATGAACCTGGGTAATTTACTTCATAATTCATGGGGAGTAACACAAACGATCTCCGCGTGTAATAACGGCAAATTACTCGAACTAAAAGAGGTGAATGAAACGGGAGAACCTGTTTACACCATGTGTCCGATAAAAAAAGACGGACAAGATATTTTGCCAAACAAAACCTTTGAAACCAATCGTTCATCGGAAAATTGTTGGCAATTACAAATTGGAATTCGTTACATTTTTAACTAATGGTTATGAGTATTCAATTCAAAATTATATTATTTCTTTCACTCCTTTTCTTCGGATGTGGTAAACCGGAGAAAAGGATTCTCGTTATCCACTCGTACGAGGAAAATTTTTTTCAGTATTCCGAATACAATGAATTGATTACTAAAAACTTCAAACAGAAAGGTATAAAAACAGATATTAAAACTTTCTATCTGGATTGTGAAAAATACCGGGAACAAGAAGAAATTGATAGAATAAACCTTTTTCTGAATTCGATCTCCAACTGGCACCCGGATATTATTTTAGTTAATGAAGATCAAGCAACCTACTCGCTACTTAAAACCGAACATAAATTAGCCAAAAGTACCCCTATCGTTTTTGCCGGTGTAAATTATCCCAACTGGGACCTTATCCAAAAGTATCCCAATGTAACAGGACTTCATGACAAGATCGACATAATAAAGAACTTGGAAGTAATGGAAGAGCTGGATGATAAGAAAAAGTCTTTCACTATACTCGATTATACCTTCATCGACAAAAAAATCCGGGAAGATATAAAAAAACATCTTAATACGGACTCCCCTATCATCTCTAATATTGACGAGCAGATACCTCAAACCGATTATGAAACCAAATTCAAGGATAAACTTTTTTTACATATTCTTTCAGCCAGAAATAACCATCTCTACGACAAAGATTCTGTTCAAATTCCCCAACTCTCTCTTAAATTTCTGTGGGGAATAAGCAAATACAATGTTCAAATGCCCTACCTGCAATTAAAATATGATTTTACAACTGTCACTCTTGCAAATTTTCACATGACAAACCGATATTCAGCCATCTACGAAATGTTCGGGTGTGGGTTTGACTTTAGGGCCGGATACATGACCACGTTACCAACACAAGTGAAAGAAGAAGTTGACCTTGCAGCTAAAATACTAAACGGCATAAAACCGCAAGACTTACCTATCCGGGAAAGTGCCAAAGATTATGTCGTAGATTGGCAAGTCATGAAAAAACTAGGAATTAAACAAACAGAAATTCCTGCCAAATATCAAATGATCAATCTACCATTCAAGGAACATTATCCCGTAGCCTGGTACTCGATCATCATCAGTATAATCACGATTCTAGTCACTCTATTTAGCTGGTTGACCTATCTATACATACATGAAATGAATATGCGCCGTCAGACATTCTATGCCTTAGAAGAAGAAAGAGAATCTTTGGCATTAGCCATCGAAAGCGGTAACACATTTGCATGGAGATTTCAAAACGACTGCCTGCAATTCAAGAATTCTTTCTGGAAATCCATTAACATGAAAAATATACCTCTATCGGTAGAAAAATTTACAAACTTTATTCACCCGGATTATCGTGAAACATTCAAACATCACTGGCAAGAAATCTTCATACAAGGTACTCATGCAATAGAACTTCTATGCGATTTCACCGGAGACGGTTATCAATGGTGGGAACTTCGTAGTAGTACAATGGAAAGCGTCTCCGGTCAACAAAGAACCACCGGATTAATATTGAATATCAATGAACATAAAAAACGAGAACAAGAATTAATAGAAGCCCGAGAATTGGCAGAAAATGCAGAATTAAAGCAATCCTTTCTAGCAAACATGAGCCACGAAATACGCACACCTCTTAATGCGATTGTGGGTTTTTCCAATATTTTGGCATCAGATTCGGAAATCCAGGAAGAAGAGAGGACAACATACATCAACACGATTAACACAAATAGCGAGTTACTTCTCAAACTCATTAACGATATATTAGAAATTTCCCGAATCGAATCCGGATATATGTCCTTCGAATACCAAAACTATTCCGTGAATACTTTAATAGATGAGGTCTACAACACACATCGGGTAATCCTCCCCTCTCATTTACAATTCCTAAAAGAAACGGCAGAAGAAGATTTGGAGATATACGTGGATAAAAATCGTTTAACTCAAGTTCTCACGAATTTCTTAAACAATGCCAGTAAATTCACCCCCTGCGGGTATATCAAACTAGGTTACCATTATTTACCGAAAGAACAACAAGTTCATATATTCGTGGAAGATAGTGGGAAAGGCATCCCTCAAGCCGAACAAAAAATGATATTCAGCCGTTTTTACAAGCAAGATGAATTTGCACAAGGTACCGGTTTAGGATTATCTATTTGCCAAGTGATTATTGAAAAACTTGGTGGGCATATTCATCTTTGGTCCGAACCCGGTAAAGGCAGCCGTTTCACCATTATCCTCAATTGCGAAGATCCATTAAAACGGAAACAATAAAGGCAACACAACAACCATCACGATACCCATAATCACCTGCAAAGGTAAACCAACCTTCACGTAATCCATAAACGTGTACTTCCCGGCAGACATCACCAGGGCATTAGGCGGTGTCGAGAAGGGAGATGCAAAACACATACTTGCTGCTACTGTCACAGCAAATAGGAATGGATAAGGACTTACTCCAATATCTAGTGCAGCTTTCAAGGCTATCGGAGCTAAAAGGACTGCTGTCGCCGTATTACTGATAAACATGGTTAACAACGAAGTTGTAAAGTAAATCCCCGCCAATAGGATAATAGGCCCGAAATCACCCAAATAACTGACCAAACCGGATGAAATCATAGCTGATGCCCCCGTTTTCTCCAATGCTAACGACATTGGCAACATGGCTGCAATCAACACGATACTTTCCCAATTAATCGTTTTGTAGGCATCTTCCACGTTACGCAAACATCCGGTCAATACCATCAATAAAGCAGCAACAATCACGGCAGCCACGGGAGCCACTGGAATGGAATCGAAAACCATCGCAATAATCATTAGGATCATAATCGTTGCCGCAATCGGGGCTTTGTGATCCAATGTCACTTTTGCAGCCTCTGCCAGTGGTTGACCGACAACAACCCATTCCGATTGCATTTCATTCAACCGGGCAATATCTTTCCATGTCCCCTGTACCAACAAAGCATCCCCCGAATGCATCTTTTCATCCTTCAAATCCTGTAAAAGATACTTTCCTCCCCGCTGGATTCCCAATATGTTAATATTGTATTTTTCCCGAAAACCAGAATCTTTTACAGCTCGATTGATCAATTGAGAATTCGGCATCAATAAAACCTCGGCAATACCGATCTCCCCGAACACCATATCCCGGGGAACTTTTTCTTCCGAAACTTCCGCCGTATGTGTATCCAATAAATCTAAATTATTATCTTTCGTCAATAATTCGATTTGAGCAAAAGCACCCAAAACATACAACACGTCACCTGTCTGCAAGGAAGTATTCGGGCCTGCCAGCTCTTGATCGATCGTCTTCATAAAAGGATTCTGAGACTTTGATTCTCGCCGGATTTCCAAAATCGTGACGTTATATTTCCCGGTTATATTCAATTCGGCCAATGTCTTTCCTCGAAATATAGAGTCCGATTTCACTCCTACCCGGAACAGATTCTGAGCAATCTGGTATTCATAGGCCAAATCTTTTAATGATTTTTTCCGTGCTTTTTTCTCCGTCTTCTTCTCGCCCTTCTTAACCAGAAATATCCGACTTAAAGGTATCAACACAACAATTCCAATCAACACGCAAATAATTCCAACCGGAGTAAACGAAAAAAATGACAACCCCTCAAATCCACCCTCTAACAAAGTATTTTGAATCACAAGGTTAGGCGGAGTACCTATCAGCGTCGCCATTCCACCCATACTGCTCGCAAATGCCAAAGGCATCAAAAATCGGCTAGGACTAACATTCGCACTAACCGCCATACTGACCACAATCGGTAACATCAGAGCCACGGTTCCCGTGTTACTCACAAACGCACCGATGGCAGAAGTAACCAACATGATTAAAATAAAAAGCTTCAACTCGCTCTTACCTGCCAATTGAAGTATTTTACTACTGATCATTTTAGCCAATCCGGTTTGAAATATGGCACCTCCCACCACGAACAACCCCACCATCATAATCACGATGGAATTAGAAAAACCAGAAAGCGCCTCCTCCGGGGTTAATATACCACATAGTATCAAAAGTACCAACGCACAAAGCGCAACTACATCAGACCGAATTTTTCCATTTACAAAAAAGAAAGCAGATAATGCTAAAATAATCAGCGTTATACCCATAAATTAAACTATTATATCATAAATCACTCTATCGACCCACCCACAATGTCCATCAACTCGGCCGTAATATTCTGTTGTCTCAACTTATTGTATTCCAATTGCAAGTTTTTCAACAACTTAATAGCATTATCATTTGCCATTTGCATAGACAAGATACGAGAGGCCTGTTCAGAAGTCTGATTTTCCAGTAAGT
Source organism: Butyricimonas sp. RTP31003st1_G1_RTP31003_210430 (assembly GCF_040920905.1). Classification (NCBI taxonomy): domain Bacteria; kingdom Pseudomonadati; phylum Bacteroidota; class Bacteroidia; order Bacteroidales; family Odoribacteraceae; genus Butyricimonas; species Butyricimonas sp. RTP31003st1_G1_RTP31003_210430. The sequence continues at coordinate 31,918 of NZ_JBCOSQ010000035.1, forward strand.
ACCGATACATCGTGGAATGGATAACCAACGGATAAATCGTCTCCAATATCTCTTCGCAATCCGGCTCGTAAATATATACTTTATTTCGTTCTTTATCCGAAAGAGCTTTCGTTTCCTGAGGTACCCACGGAAGTAACTGCTCCCGACTAATGATCTGTGTTCCCATACTCTTATAATGAGCATAAATAACTTCGACCCGATCCACATCCTTCTCTAAAAAACGACGAATTAATTCATCTGCCAATGCCGTTGCTCCTTCTGCATATTGTTTTTTTTCGAAAAGATCGGGGATCGGCATAACCTCCACCCCCCTTGTCCGTTTTATATCGTTCACGAGCTTTCTCCCCACGGGATAAACGGAAATAGGCGATTTAACCTTACCATCATACTCTTTTAATGTCTCCAATAATTTCTTGTATAATAGCAGGTTAAAAGCGCCACATAAACCTTCATTGGCAGCAAAAATAACAATTGCGACCCGTTGAACCGGACGATCCTGACTCAACGGAGACTGATAATCATTAATTTCACTTGCAATATGATCCAGTATATTTTGCAACTGTTCCATGTAAGGACGGGCATGATTCAATGCATTCTCAGACTTCCTCAACCGGGCAGAAGAGATCATCTTCATGGCTCCGGTTATCTTTTGAGAAGAATGTACCGAACTTATCCTTCCTTTCAATTCACGTGTTGATGCCATAATTTTTACTTTATGAACTAATTAAAAGTCTGCCCCACTTCCGTGGCTACTTCTTCTAATAATTTAGATACATTTTCATCCAGAACCCCCTCCCGCAATGGCTCCAAAATCTCTTTTTGGTATTTGGATCGCAATATCTCCAAGAACATCTTCTCAAACTCGGCTATATGTTTCAACTCCACGTTACGCAACAACCCTTGTGTACCGCAATAAATCACGGCAATCTCTTCCTCCACGGGCATCGGTGCATGCTGGGGCTGAATCAATAACTGAGCGTTCTTACGCCCTTTATCGATCACCATCTCCGTCACAGAATCCATGTCTCCTCCAAACTTAGAGAAGGCCTCCAATTCCCGGTACTGGGCCTGATCGATCTTCAATGTTCCGGCAATCTTCTTCATAGCTTTCACTTGGGCATTACCACCGACACGAGATACAGAGATACCTACGTTAATCGCAGGACGTACCCCTTCGTTGAACAATCCGGCCTCAAGGAAAATCTGCCCGTCCGTGATAGAAATAACGTTGGTCGGAATATACGCCGACACGTCTCCTGCCTGAGTCTCGATAATCGGCAATGCGGTTAATGAACCACCTCCTTTGGCAGTGGGTTTCAACACATCCGGCAAATCATTCATCGTCTGTGCCATCTCATCACTGGATATAATTCGCGCTGCCCGTTCCAACAAACGAGAATGTAAATAGAATATATCTCCCGGATAAGCCTCACGCCCAGAAGGACGACGCAAAATCAAAGAAATCTCACGATAAGCGACAGCTTGTTTGGAAAGGTCATCATACACAACTAATGCGTGACGACCACTGTCCCGGAAATACTCTCCGATCGTCGCTCCCGCAAAAGGCGCATAGTAACGCATAGCTGCCGAATCGGATGCGTTTGCCGCAACAACGACCGTGTACTGCATCGCACCTCTCTCCTGCAACGTGTTCACCAACATAGCTACAGATGATGCTTTCTGACCGATAGCCACGTAAATACAATAAATCGGATCACCGTTATCGAAATTTCTTTTCTGGTTCAAGATCGTATCCACAGCAATAGATGTCTTTCCGGTCTGGCGGTCTCCGATGATCAGCTCACGCTGTCCCCGTCCGATCGGCACCATGGAATCAATCGCCTTGATCCCTGTCTGTAACGGTTCTTTCACCGGCTGACGATAGATTACCCCCGGAGCCTTACGTTCCAACGGTAACTGTATCAATTCCCCTTCAACGGGTCCGGCTCCATCGATAGGTTCACCCAGCGTGTTGACAACCCGTCCGAGCAATCCCTCTCCCACCTTTACGGAGGCAATACTTCCCGTACGTTTCACCGTGTAATTTTCCTTCACCCGATCACCGGCATTCATCAGAATCACTCCCACATTATCTTCCTCCAAGTTCATGGCAACTCCACGAACCCCGTTCTCAAATTCCAGCAACTCGTTAGCCTGCACATTATCCAGCCCGAACACGTGGGCCACCCCGTCACCAACCTCCATCACGGTTCCCACCTCTTCGAAAGCCATCTTCGTATCGACCTCCTTGAGTTGCATTTCTAAAATATCTGATATTTCATTCGCTTTCAACATAACCCTAAATAATTTTAGATTTAATGATTTTAGATTTTAAACTTCGACCTCACAAGGCTAACACCTTCCTCTTGCCATCCTCCCGAAGGATTCATTTATAATCTAAAAATCCAAACTGGAGACTCATCTCCTTCAGCTCTTTCATCAGCGAGGCATCTAGTTGTCGGGACCCGATCTGTAATATAAAACCTCCGATAATCGAGGGATCAACCTTATGGACAAACTCTATTGTCTTATCAGTATGACGCCGCACGAACTCTTTGATCTTATCCATCGTCTCGTCCGACAACTCCATCGCCGTGATGATCTTCACCCGGATAATCCCGTTTGCTGCCCGGTAAATCTTCTGAAACATCAGGCAAATTGACCTGACATACATTTCCCGGTGGTTTCTTATCAACAAACGAATACCCTTGATG
>NZ_JBCOSQ010000035.1:34783-50503 GCF_040920905.1 Butyricimonas sp. RTP31003st1_G1_RTP31003_210430
TCTCATACACTGCATCAGCAGCATTTAACTCCTGCGCGTATCGAAACACGGCCTTTGCATACCTTCGAGCAATCAATCCTTCGTCCATACTCTCCTCCTTTACTCTTTATTCTCAAGCTCGTTCAACAACTTACCGATCAGTTCCATCTGGTTCTTATCGGTAGCCAAGTCCTTACGCATCACTTTCTCTGCAACCTGCAAAGACAGGGATGCCACTTGTTTACGCAATTGTAATTCTGCTTCCCGTTTCGCCTGCTCTATCGACAAATTGGCAGCCTCCCTCACTTGTTTTGCCTCGTTTTCTGCCGCTTTTCGGGCTTCCGCTATCATCTCCCGTTTCAGCCGTTCTGTCTGCTGCAATACCTCTAATTGTTGCTTACGAGCTTCCGTCAGCAAATCTTTGGCATCCTCTTGTGCCTTTTCACGATCTCTTTTAGCCTCCCGGGCATACTCTACGCCTTTATCAATAAAATCAGCCCGCTCGTCCATCATCCGGACAATAGCCGGCCAGGCGTATTTTGCCAGAATGCCGAAAAGAATCAAAAAGACAACCAGCATCCAAAACACTAATCCGAATTCCGGTGTAAATAATGACATAGCTTCTTTTTATACAAACAATGCTAATAAACAAACGATAATTGCAAAAAGAGCAACACCCTCGATCAAAGCCGCAATCACGATCATATTGGTTCTGATATTGTTAGTCTCTTCCGGCTGACGGGCAATAGCATCCATCGCCGAAGAACCGATCTTACCGATACCAATACCTGCAGCAATAGCTGCCAAACCAGCTCCAACACATGCACCTATCTTAGCCAGACTTAACCCGGCTGCTGCTACTTCCAATAAAATCAAACTTTCCATAACCTTATTTATTAATTTTAGATTTAATGATTTTAGATTTTAAATTCAAACTTTTAGATTTAAGTTTTTAGCTTTTAACTTTCCTCACTCTCGCCAACCCGATAAAGATTGTTGAAAGCAACATAAACACGTATGCTTGAATAAACCCGATCAACACGTGAATCAAGTTCATAAACACGGCAAACAATACTGAAAATACCGTTGTAACGCCCAATACCACCTGTCCCATCACGCTAAACAGAAAGATCAACGAAATCAACACCAACACAATCAAGTGTCCCCCCAACATGTTAGCGAAAAGACGAATCATCAAAGCCACCGGTTTCGTGAACACTCCGAATATCTCGATAACAGGCAATAAGGGTACCGGACATTTCAATCCCATAGGTACATCCGGCCAAAATATCTCTTTCCAGTACTCTTTCGTCCCGGAAACATTAATCACCACGAAAGTACATAATGCCAAGACCAGCGTGATTGACATATTTCCCATCACGTTCGCCCCTCCCGGGAATACAGCTATCAACCCCATCATATTGGATACGAATATAAAAAAGAACAATGTCAACAGATAGGGTGCATATCGCTTAGATTCCTTTCCCAGCACACTGACAATAACTTCTTTATATAACATTTCGACGATCATTTCCAGACCACCCATTCCCTTACGCGGGGCCTTAAACTTTTTCCTTTTATAAAATCGAACTAACGAGAACACGATCAACATCGTGATCAGCCCGCTAATCATCACGGAAAAAGCGTTTTTGGTGATAGAAAAATCATAAGGACGATATTCGTTTCCGGTAGCATCTACCCCCACGATCTTCCCTTCATAAGCTCCTTCCCCGGCAATATGAAATCCTTTATATGTTTTCCCGTCTGCTAAACGTGAAGAACTGAAAAAATACCATTCCCCTCCATTATCCCGAACAATCACGGGCAGAGGTATGGTTACCTTTCCGATAATCGTCCATCCATACTCGTCCCCCAAATGCTCGAAAATAGTCTTTTTAGGGTCAAAAGCCTTATCCTCCCGTTCCTCCTGCTGCATCACGGAATCCACCCGTACGGCAAGCTCGTCCTCGACCTGTTGCGATTCTTCCCCGCTAACACCCGTTGCGGCCACTCTAACCGCACCCGCAGTTAGCGTTCCGACCAACAGAACAAGTGTCAACAATATATATTTCAAATCATTCTTCATAGGTGCATTAATTTATACAAACCACCACATTATTGTCCCGAACTTCCACAACTCCCCCGCGAATCTGTACACTCTTTTCCTCTTCTGACCCTTTATAGACAATTTCTCCCGGAGTCAACGTAGATACTAACGGTGCATGATTTTCCAACACGGTAAACTGACCCACCGTACCAGGCAATTTCACCATTTGCACCTCACCTTTATAAATCACTTTTTCCGGAGATACTATTCTTAAAATCATGACCTTAATTATTTTAGATTTTAAACTTTAGATTTTAGATCCTATCGATTAAGTGATTTAATGATTTTCGATTAAGTGATTTTAATCATCGAATCGGCAATCACGGAATCTTTTTCATTCTAAACTCTAAATTTTACATTCTCTAATTTCTTTTCTTCGCTTGTTCAATCATCTCTTTCCCTTTCTTGATCACATCATCAATGGTTCCGGTATTCATAAATGCCTGCTCCGGATATTCATCCATATCCCCATCGAGAATCATCTTGAAACCGCGAATCGTTTCTTCCAATGGAACCATAACCCCGGGAATTCCGGTGAACTGTTCTGCCACGTGGAAAGGTTGCGATAAGAAACGTTGCGCCCGACGAGCCCGTGCCACCACGATTTTATCCGAATCAGATAATTCATCAACACCCAAAATTGCAATAATATCCTGCAACTCGTTGTAATGCTGCAATAATTCGACCACTCTTTGCGCAGTTTGATAATGTTCTTCTCCAACAATTGCCGGATCAAGAATACGCGAAGAAGATTCCAATGGATCTACCGCCGGATAAATACCCAATTCGGTGATCTTACGACTCAACACCGTCGTGGCGTCCAAGAAGCTGAACGTTGTAGCCGGTGCAGGGTCTGTCAAGTCATCTGCCGGAACATAAATGGCCTGAATAGAAGTAATTGAACCATTCTTCGTAGAAGTAATACGTTCTTGTAACTTACCCATCTCCGATGCCAATGTCGGCTGATAACCCACTGCTGACGGCATACGCCCCAACAGGGCCGAAACCTCCGACCCGGCTTGCGTGAAACGGAAAATATTATCAATAAAGAACAAAATTTCTTTTCCACCAGCATTCGAATCCCGAAACATTTCCGCAACCGTTAACCCGGACAAAGCCACTCGTAAACGAGCCCCGGGAGGTTCATTCATCTGTCCGAAAACCAATGTTGCCTGCGACTGGCTCACCTTCTCCATGTCCACGCTCTCCAAATCCCACTTCCCCTTTGCCATCTCCTCCTTGAACTTGTCACCATAGTTGATAACCCCCGATTCTATCATCTCCCGCAACAAATCGTTCCCTTCCCGGGTACGTTCTCCAACCCCGGCAAACACGGAATATCCATTATGTCCTTTGGCAATATTATTAATCATCTCCATGATTAACACAGTTTTACCAACTCCGGCACCCCCGAACAGGCCGATCTTTCCTCCTTTAGAATAAGGTTCCAACAGATCGATCACCTTAATTCCCGTAAGCAGCAATTCCTCCTTAATAGATAAATCTTCAAATTTCGGTGCCTCTCGATGTATAGAACTCGTTTCTTTGTAATCCAATGGGGCTAGGTAGTCGATAGCATCACCTGTCACGTTCAACAAACGTCCCTTTATCTGGTCCCCCATGGGCATCGTCAAGGTCCGTCCTAAATCCAAAACCTTCATACCGCGATATAAACCGTCGGTTGTATCCATTGCTACACAACGCACTGTATCTTCTCCCACGTGTTGTTCCACCTCGACAATCAACTTCGAGCCATTCTCCCTCTCAATCTCCAGAGCCTCGTAAATAGGAGGTAAGTCAACCCCTCCACCTTCAAAAATGACGTCCACAACAGGACCAATCACTTGTGTCACGTATCCGACTTTCTGTGTCATAATATATGATTTAAACGTTCTTTAAATACTAACTTATAACTTTAACGTATATTCACTCGGAATAGTTTCCTCCCAGCCATATTATATTCAGGCCATGTACTGAACTCCGATAATACGTTTATATGATTATTACAAATTAAATAATCATTTTATTCATCCAGTAAATATAAAATCCCTGGATATGTTTCATAGACAAGTAATCAAAGATTTCATCACGCCACGCGTCATGACTATTCTTTCCATCAATACCTTGTTTAAGAATCTCTTTCGCAGAACTCACCCGTTTGTCTTTTTGAATTTCTACATCCTCGGGTAAATCCACAATATCCGTCAACATAAATGACTTCTCCAGAAAATCATACACGTCCGTCAGATCAATTGCCGAAAAAGTAGCTGTAATCTCTGAACTATTCATCGATTCCCCGGTGGTCTCCACTCTTCTTTCTCTTGGCATGTCCTCCGGCATAGCCTGCCCTCCAAAACAAACCATCAAAAGTAAAATTGGTATCGCCCGCAAAATCCACTTCATAATTCAATCTATTTAAATATTCAATAAACAACTCTTCCGCTATAAAGCAATTTCCGTACCAAAACTTAATCTTTTACGAATACTAAATTTTCATTTTATTAAAATTGGGGATATTCTAATACAAGAATACCCCCACAATCGACACACTTTTACCGATTCACAGCTTAATACTCTCAAGAGCTTTCAATGCCACCTCATCCTTGGCATCCAACGTTAATACTTTAGAGAAAAATGACTTCGCCTCCCCGTATTCTTCTTTTGCCGGATCAGGATTCCCATTATTTTTTGTGGTAATAGCATCAGCAATCACGTAATGATAATATCCCAAGTATTTATAACTTTCTATCAGTTCCCGTTTATAACGTTCCGGTTGTACTGATCCTATTTCTATCACTTTCTCATAATATGGTTTTGCCAACCCCTTCGTTGTTTCCGGATCAAGCATGGAATTTACCCGGGCCCGCCAAAAATAACTCACGTAACTATTAGGAACTTGGATACTTAACTCTTTGAATAAAGTATCTGCTTTTATCAGCTCTTCCTTTTGCAATTCCGGCACCGAATCCTGGCAAGCCAGATTATAGTAACATTTCCCCAGTTTCAACAAATCTTCCGCAGCCGGTTCCTCCACAAAATCAAAATATTGCTGATAATAGACCACGGCCGAATCCAAATCTCTATTTTTCACGAAAAGATCCGCAATATCTTTCAATAACTCCTGACGCTTGCAATCCGCATTCAATGCCTTTTTATAATAAGTAATTGCCTCATTATATTCTTTTTTCACGGTCAACTGTTCCGCGTAACAAAGATAATCCTGACAAATCTGATTCTCTTCGGGAGTAGATTCTATAAAATGCTTTATAGCCTCCAGACATTTTTCCCCATTCTCCCGTTTAGAAAGACAATAAGCATATAAACGTTTTGCCACCAAATCTTCCGGCTTTTCTTTCAACACGGATTGAAGTACAGGCAACATCTTTTCATACTGTTTATCGAAATACAATATACCGGCATACCGCAACAAATGATCCTGATCATAATACCCTGACTGAATAAATTTAGAATAATTATCAGCAGCAGCCTTACTATCTCCGGCCATTTCATACAGCTCCCCTAATATACAATAGATACCACAAAATTCCGGGGATTCTTCCCGGGCCTTATCCAACTTTTCCAACGATAAGGAACGATTGGCCGACATATACAAGCGAGCCTGTTTTAAGTATGCTCCCACACAATCCGGACTAAAATAAGCGGCCATTTCGTATTTGGCACAAGCCTCCCCAACTTTCCCCTGTGCAGCCAGAATATCTCCTTCCACCAAGTACGGCAACCCACTTTTAGCATCCAACTCTCTCGCCTGATTCACGTGTTCCATTGCTTTTGTCATATTACCTGCATACAAATATGCTCTGGCTATTGCCAACTGCACGCCGGCATCTTTCTTGTCTTTTTTGCTTGTAAACACCTCTTTGAACAACTCTTCACCGTCCATATCTTTCCCCAATTTCAACCCAACTACCCCGATCCGGTTGCAAGAATAGTCAGGCATAAACTCTATCCCTTTCTGGTAGTATATCCCGGCAGAATCACGAAGTCCCAACACCAGATAACATTCTCCCAAATAGTAACAGGTTTCTGCTTGCAAGACACCCTCTCGTTGTTGCTTCAAATTATCGAGGAAAAAAGCCTTGGCAGCCCCGATCATTCCCGATTCATAAAGATCTATTCCGACCTTATTGTCTGCTGCCTTCACGCTCGTCGCTGCCAGCAAGCAAAATAATCCGCATATAATTAATTTCGTTTTCATGATCTTAAAATTATTCATTAAAGTTGGTCCCTCACGTTCACGATATTCACGGGCATCGTGGCAGGTAACAATCCGGCTTTCAATATGATTCGCTGTCCTCTTGCTCCTGCAAAAAAGGAGGTTAACCCGGTTGGGAGTGCGCTCCGGGGATCATTCAGTAAAATGTATATATCACGAGACAATGGATATTGCCCCGTGTAGAGATAATACTGGTAAGGCTGGTAACTATTCCCGTAAGTAGGTAACTCTGCACGACTGATCCGTGCCACCTGTATTTCTTTTCGAAAATCCCGGCATAAAGAATCCTGTTCGTCACTAATCCAATTGACCCCGATTACCCCCATAGCACCGGGAGTTCGAGTAACATACTCGATGACATCCCGATTCGTTCCGGCGGCATGACATCGATCAGACAAGTTACCCCGCCCGCATATCGAATCCAGCACGTAACGTACTGTGCTGGAATTCCGGTGGTCAAACACGACTTGTATTTCGCCCAATTTCGAGTCCGCCGACAATTGGTTCCAACGTGTTATCTCACCGGAAAATATTTTCTTTAAAGTACTCACGTTAAATATCGAATCGGCATTTTGCCTGTTTACAATCAAAGCAACACCATCAGTAGCTATCTTGATGGACTCCGGAAAAAACTTATTGCTGTGGAATGACTCTAATTCGTCCCCCGATAAAGGGCGTGTGGCCAACACCCAGCGCACGCTGTCGCGTAACAACAGGGTTATTGCATCCACTTCACTCGTATATATCGGGACGATACCTGTCTGATTATATTGCGCTTCAAAAACTGCAATCTCTTCCTCGGCCAAGGGAGACAGCGTTTCGTCGACTGCAACTCGAATTACCCCGCTAAACAAGGTATCTTGTACTCCTGAAGTTTTCCCTTTACAAGCCACAAGGGAGATCAGGCATAACAGCCAAAAGCCGATTCGAATATTCATACCTTTTTAATTTTAGATTTACGATTTTAGATTTAGTAATTTTCACTCGCTGTCCAACGCTTTCTTTTAATCACCTAATCGGCAATCACTAAATCACAGAATCATTTCTTTTATTGTTGTAATTTAAACGTGATCGGTAAAGTGAACCGCACGGAAACCGGTTCACCCCGCTGTCTTCCGGGAATCCATTTACGCATGGCCTTTACCACGCGAACGGCTTCTTTATCCAGCGTCGGGTCGACCGTACGCAACACTTGTACATCACGTACCGACCCGTCCCGTCCGATCACGAATTGTACGATTACTCTTCCCTCTATATTCATTTCTTGGGCAATAGAAGGATACTTGATCTCTTTACCGATCCATTTCATCAAGGCAGCCATACCTCCCGGATATTCGGGAGCTTGTTCCACCACTTGAAAGACCTCATCTTCACTTGCCACGATCAATTTATGGTCTTCCAGATCAGCAATATCCTTACCGTTTTCCTCGTCATTACCCTTCACGTCCGCCACGGAAATCGCCGCTTTCGCTTGATTCACCTCATCCTGCGTTTTAATCTCGTCTTCCTCACGAACCTCTTCATCTTTCTTAATCACGGGAGCCGTGAACTTAATCGTTGTCTTCAACGTCGGTGGCGGCGGAACATTCACCGCCACGATCTTGTTCTCTTCCTTCACCTCCGGCAAATCCATCTTCAAATCAGACAATTCCGTCACCGTAACCATCTTTTCCTGCGCCTTAACGGGTGTCAGGAAACGAACAAAAGCCGGAAGAACCATTGCCAGAACCACACAACCTATAATCACGACATAGGCCGTCAAGTGACGCCGGGGAGAGTGTTTACGCAACTCGTAAGCCCCATAATCCTTATTCTTTCCTTCGAATATCAGATCACACCACTCTACCGAATTTACATTTATATCCTTTGCCATGGTCTTATTGTTTTAACTCCCGGTACTCGATGACTTCTTTCAAATCATCGGCATACCCGTCGTGTGTCTTATCCTGTAACAATCGCAAATCCCCCGGAGTTATATCCATGATCGCGTACCGTCCGATATTACATATCTGCATCTCATCGAGCACATCAATCAAATTTTTGTAATTCGCAAAATCGGTAGCCTTGATCAATATAACGGGAGAATCCTTATCTTTTCTGATCTCGGCAGCCTCTTTCAGGTATTCCTCGTTCGAGATCTCCAAGTTTGCTTTCTTTTGTTTCAATTCCCGGATCTTCTGCATCACCACCTGATTACGTCCTAACAAGATTGCACGCAAACCGTTCGGGGAAAAATCGGTTTCCTGCACCATATCGGGATTCTCGTAGTCCGGCTCTCCCATATAATAGTACACTCTCCCCTCCTTACCCAACAAAATAGTCATTGCCTTGGAAGCCTTCACTTTGTTCTGCTCCTGCTCATTCAACAAATCTTTCCTCGGCATACTGATTTCCATTGTCTGGGGTTTACTCATGGACGTGCAGAGCATAAAGAAAGTAATCAACAACATATTCATATCCACCATAGGCGTAAAATCCACCCGGATACTGAATTTCTTCTGTTTCCCTTTCTTGCGTTCCCCGCTATCCTTTTGTTGTATTTCTGCCATAATAAATAAATTACAAGTTATAAGGTTCTATCATACCTCCGGCATATTACGCAACGAAGTAATCAAGTTATAACGATTCTCTCGCAAATCCTGCAACGTTGCCATAATATCCTTAATCAACGGGTAAGGAGTTTTCTGATCCGCCTTGATAGCGATCACCAAGTCCTTGTTCACCTCCCGGGCAAATTGCATCCACGATTTAAACTGGTTATTCGTGCTATCACAAGGAATTCCATAATTCATGATCACTTTATCCTGTTCTTCCGATGATAATGCCAAGAATTGTTTCATTCCCTGAATAGGCACCCCGAATGAATTACACAGACTGAATTTTTTCAATTCCTGATCCGAAAATTCAATCTGATAACTCTCTCCCATCTTTTTCAACACCTCGATACGATCCTGTGGTTTATCCAGTCCCATGAACACCTTTCCCGTTGGCTCGACTAAAATAGAGACGATATTTGATTCGGGAATCTTGATCTCGGAAACCGACTGCGGCGGGTTCACCTGCACCGGTTCTTTCTGGATAAACGTGGAAGTCAGCATGAAAAACGTCAACAACAGTACCGTCACGTCGCTCATGGCCGTCATGTCGATGAACGTTGATTTCTTTTTAATTTTCTGACTCATAACGTATATATTAACAAGTGTATACTAGCGTTGTTTAATCGTGAAACTCTGTACCAAGTAAGCCCCGATCTCGTCAATACTATGCGTGATCCCGTCTATCTTACTAGTGAAGAAATTGTAAGCAATCACAGCACACGCCCCGGTTGCAATACCGAAAGCCGTGTTCACAAGAGCCTCCGAAATACCGGTAGAAAGGGCAATAGAATCCGTTCCCCCGGCAGAAGATAATGCCGCGAAAGACTTGATCATCCCGATTACAGTTCCGAGCAATCCCATCAACGTCCCTAAAGTCGTGATCGTGGCTATTACCCCCAGATTCTGTTCCATCGTCGGCAACTCAAGCATGGTAGCCTCTTCCAGATCTTTCCGTACTGCCAACTGTTTCTCTTCTTTCGACAACGTGTCACAAACTGACACCTGTGAATAAGTAGAAAGCGATGCTTTAATCACGTTTGCCACGGTTCCTTTCTGTTCGTCACAAGCTTGGCGAACAGCCTCAATATTCCCCTCCTCAAGATCACTCTTCACCTTCGTCACGAATTGTTGCAAATTCTTCTTCCCTTTCGCTCTTTTTAAGGCAATCAACCGCTCCACGCTTAAAGTCAATACCGTAAATAACAAGGTCTGGATAACCGGAACGATGATCCCCCCTTTATAAATCGTACCTAGCAAATTTCCCTGAATAGGATGATTATTCGGGTCATTATTAATAAAATTAGCCGGATTACCATACACGAAATGATAAATAACCATTGCCAGTATAAAACACAGAATGATTATCGGAAATGCAGAAATACCTAAACTTCTTCTTGTTCCTTGTTTTGTTGCAGTCTTTTTCATAGGAGTATTTTTTATATTTTAAACGCTTTAATATTATAATGCCACGTATAATGCCAAGAAAACCAAACCAAATATGACTAACATGATCACGATCGGGTACAATGTCTGAAATAATGCCGAGTTGGTAAAACCCTTGGCATTTTCTTTACTATTCTCCATAGGTCTACTATTATTATTCGTTTATGAATAAATTCAATTTTATAATACACTGAAAAATAAGGATATAATTCGTCCGTCCGTATCCGAAGAAAGATACCATAATTACATTAGTCACCTCTATACCAGCATGTCATATCAAAACACGCTTTCAATGAGCGAGTACAACTCACCGGTATCACCATTCGTGACACTGGACAAAACGGACCTAGGAATAGCTAAATAATGATTTTACACAAATCGAACACGTAGAAACCTTGAAGATGTCGAAGTCCCAGCAAATCGGAAAAATACCCGTAAGTCTTTTCTTCCATCATCCGGAATTCACTTCTACGTGACGCAAGTTCTGTTTTCCGATAGAACGAGAGGGAGAATTGTTCCCGACTTCCATTATTAACAATCTGCCGACTTGAAAACTCTAAAGTTCGTTCAAAAACTCCATGCTGATCAAACGGGGTAGTGGAAATCTGGAATTCTTCCGACGCTTTTTCTATGTTCTCCTTATCAGAAACAGGAATATTCCCCTTGGAACCTTCACTTCCAAAGAGATTTACCCCGATGACCAAAAAGAGGAGTAACAACGAAAAATATCGAAATATCAATCCTTTCATTTCTCTCTATTTACGAAACCAAAAATACACATATTTTCCAATTCTCGCAATTTTTTGACTTAATATATAGTTAAATTTCTCAAATTTTTGCGTTTCATTTATTCATTATACGGAAACGATGATTAATCTAGTTTCATTTCCCGCAAAAAGATTTCAACATTTTTATTTGTGACAATAAATGTACATCTTTGTCCCCGTTTTTAAAATTCAAGTCATGAGAATTAACTCACTGTATTACAAACAGAACATCAACATAGCCTTCCCGATCATGTTATCATTAGCCGGTCAGGCGATCGTACAAATGGCTGATAACATCATGGTAGGACAACTCGGAGCCCCGGAATTGGCAGCCGTGTCATTAGCGGGAGCAATTATCATGAACACGATGGTTGTCGGCATGGGTATTGCCACCGGCCTAACCCCACTTGTGGGCCAAGCTCATGCGCTTGATGATAAAGAACGTATAGCCGGATTTTTCCAAAATTCACTTCTACTGAACACAACCGTGTCACTCGTACTCACCCTTTTCTTGTTCATGCTCATGCCCTACCTTTCCATGATGGGACAACCCGCGGAAGTTGTAGAATTATGCAAAGGATATTATATCCTGACCTCATTCTCGGTCATCCCGTTCATCCTGTTCATGACATTTAAACAATACATGGAAGGAATCGGAAACACGAAGGTAGCCATGGTGATCACGATTTCATGCAATTTGATGAATATTTTCCTGAACTACATATTTATATATGGTAAATTCGGTGCGCCATTTCTTGGGGTAGCGGGTGCGGGACTAGCGACATTAATCTCCCGCCTGATGATGCCTATTGCTTTTTTTCTTTATATCCATCGTTCCCAAATATACAGCCCCGTATTCCGTTTTTTTCAATTTAGCAACACGAGCCGTCGGAAAATCAAACAACTATTACAAGTCGGCTACCCCATAGCCGGACAAATGGTCGTGGAATTTCTATCCCTCAGCCTCATCACCGTAATGATGGGATGGTTAGGCACCATTGCCCTTGCGGCAAATCAAATTGTCATGTCCATGATTTCACTTACATTCATGATCTCCAGCGGAATCGCCGGAGCCTCTACCATACTCGTCAGTCATGAATTCGGGCGGGGAAATATCGGGAAAATGCGTCGTTACGCCCATGCTTCTCTCCGCCTTGCCGTTATTTTCATGGCCGGAGCAGCCGTGATCTACGCCCTTTTCGGGGCCCCCATCGCATCCATTTTCACCCCTGATCCCGACGTGATAAAAGTGGCTCGCAACCTATTCTTCGTGGTTGCCGTGTTTGAAATCTTCGATGGATTACAAGTAACCGCACTCGGAGCCTTACGAGGCATCACTGACGTGCAGCGCCCCATGATCTATGCTCTCGTCTCCTATCTATTTGTCGCCGTACCGCTAGCATATATTGCCGGAATCCTGCTCGACTTCGGGGCTCCCGGACTACTCTCCGGATTCTGTGGCGGCCTCATGTTCGCTGCCACCCTCTTCATCCGTAGATTCAATAAATCTGTGAAAAACATTCGCCTGCGGCGAGTTACAAACTTATAGATTTTAGATTAAAAGATTACGTGATTGCCGATTGAATGATTCTGTGATTCTATAACCACCTAATCGGCAATCACGAAATCACAGAATAAGCGCTCGCCTCGTGCGGTTGGAATCTAAAATTTAAAATCTAAAATCAGTAAGGGTTTTTAACTTTTTTTCTTGTTTATATCATGAATAAACCGTAACTTGCATCGTATAAACAGGTACGAATTAGATCCATACAATCATGAAAATAGAAGTATATAAAACTGCCGAAGAAACATTGCGTTCAATGACCGAAACTTTGATAACGGTGATTAAAAAAAGCAAATCGAAACCTTTTCATATCGCCCTGTCCGGAGGTTCCACGGCGCAACAACTCTTCAAATTATGGGTAAAAGAATACCGGAATAATATCCCTTGGGACATTCTTCGCTTTTACTGGGTAGACGAACGATGCGTGTCGCCGGAAGACGACGAGAGCAATTTCAAACATGCCGAACGCCTTCTTTTCATGCCTCTGGATATTCCTCAAAATCACATTCATCGCATTTGGGGAGAACAAGAACCTAAAGTTGAAGCTGAACGATATTCGGAAATGGTAAAATGGGAACTCCCCGGCTACTCGAATATGCCCCGTTTCGACTGCACGATACTGGGCATTGGGGCTGATGGACACGTGGCCTCCATATTCAGTGATTCGATGAATCTACTGACCGACCAACGAATTTATGCGGTTTCACACCACCCGAAGACCGGACAACAAAGAATTACAATGACAGGGACCGTAATTTTAAAAAGTTCGGCTATATTAATCCCCGTCATCGGATCTGATAAACAAGAAATCATGGAACATCTCGTGCAGAAACAAGGAGTATACCCGGCGTCCTATATCTTCTCTCATGCATCAACAGCAACCCTCTTCACAGATCGGGTTACAGAATAAAAAAAGGTGGTTAAAAAACCACCTTTTCTTATATCCAAAATATTTTAGAATCTTTTCTCGAAACTACGGCCACCACCGTTACTGCGACGATCACGACCGCCACCATTACGATTAAAACCGCCACGACCACCGGCCGGACGATCGGTTCTCGGTTTTGCAACGTTCACGTTGATAACCTTACCATCGTACTCAGCTTGATTCAATTCATCAATAGCTTTTTGCCCTTGCGTGTCGTCAGACATTTCCACGAATCCGAAACCTCTTGATCTTCCGGTTTCTCTATCCATGATAACTTTTGCTGAAGAAACTTCACCGTACTCTTCGAATAACTCTCTTAAGTCACTATCATTCACGTCGTAACTTAAATTTGAAATGTAAATGTTCATTAATACAAACTTTAAAATTAATAATTTAAATACTTGAGGTTGGATATTGTCTAGAAAAGTCTGCTTAACGATACATTTAAAATACGATGAAGGCAAACGCTCTGTAGCGATCAAATCAAAACTCAAAATCACGACAAATCTACGATAATATTTTTAATAAACAAACAATCCGGGCCGTAAAAATAACACGAGGGTAATAAAAACATATTACCCTCGAAAATAAGCACTAAATCAGTGACATATCCTTCTTCTAGGATGTCTTTTAGCCTCCCGTTCCTCGAATTCGGTCTTGTCAAATTGCTCTTGTTGCATCTGTTGTTCACCGACCCAACTTTTGTCTTGTTTTGAAGGAATATTCCGGGCGCGCCGGTCATCACTCGCCACTTTCTTCTTCTTTTCTTCACGTTCTTTCATAACCTTCTAATTTTTTATTAATCCATGGGAGAAACTTCCCATACTACCCATATTATACGTCCTCGAAAATAGAGGGTTACATACCGTATTCCCTATTCATCCTTGATATAAAAGTTTTACAAAAAAGAAGAATCTCACATCTTTTTTGTATGTTTGTATCGTTAACTCTATTATTCAACATGAAAGCACAACTCTGTATATAGCTACGCTCCTTGTATAGTATTCCGATTGCAGGCACAAGCCTGCCGGGGACAGAATATGTTTCCGGGAACAGAGTTTATACCCTTTTTTATTTACCGAACATAACAAGTGATCCACTCTTGTGGAAATAACTTGCTATGTGCTATTCAAGTTGAATCATGAATTTTACAAACAAACAAATCTGGCTCATCAACTATCCAGTGATGATGAGCGTGTTAGTCGAACAATTAATAAATATCACGGATGCCATATTTCTCGGACATGTCGGAGAAACAGAACTAGGAGCCTCCGCCATAGCAGGAATGTACTACCTTTCCCTTTACATACTGGGATTCGGGTTCAGTCTCGGCTTGCAAGTAATGATCGCCCGCCGAAACGGTGAACAACGTCCTGCGGAAACGGGAAAAGTGTTCTTCCAAGGATTATTTTTTCTGACCACGCTCGCCTTCACGCTCTTCGGCCTGTCTAAAATATTCACTCCATTCATTCTACAACGATTACTGACTTCCCCGGAAATATACGAGGCTGTTATACAATATCTGGACTGGCGAACTTTCGGCCTGCTTTTCGCCTTTCCGATGCTGGCCTTCCGGGCATTTTTCGTGGGAATCACCAAAACCCGTATACTCACCGTCTCTGCCGTCACTCTAGCAAGTATGAACGTGTTACTGAACTATCTGCTGATTTTCGGTACCGGGAAGATTCCTGCCTTGGGCATATCAGGTGCCGCCATAGCATCCACGATCTCCGAACTGGGAGGCTTACTCGTGCTGGTCTGCTATACTCGTTTCAAAATAGACAAACAACATTACGGCCTCTTCGCCATTTTTAACAAACGACTCATGGGACAACTTTTCCGCCTCTCCGTCTGGAGCATGATGCACTCCTTTATCAGTGTGGCACCCTGGTTCCTTTTCTTTATTCTCATTGAGCATCTCGGTACCACGCAACTAGCAATTGCCAATATCATCCGAAGTATATCCACGAT
Organism: Butyricimonas sp. RTP31003st1_G1_RTP31003_210430; assembly: GCF_040920905.1. Taxonomy (NCBI): domain Bacteria; kingdom Pseudomonadati; phylum Bacteroidota; class Bacteroidia; order Bacteroidales; family Odoribacteraceae; genus Butyricimonas; species Butyricimonas sp. RTP31003st1_G1_RTP31003_210430. The sequence continues at coordinate 50,374 of NZ_JBCOSQ010000035.1, forward strand.
CTTCTTCGTCATCGTGAGTTCCTTTTCCACCACCACGGGATCACTCGTCAGTAACTTGGCGGGAGCCGGGGAAAGAAAACAAATCATGCCCTTGTGTCGGAAAATCATTCGTCTCGGCTACATTCTTGGC
>NZ_JBCOSQ010000036.1:0-48480 GCF_040920905.1 Butyricimonas sp. RTP31003st1_G1_RTP31003_210430
GGGTTTCAGAAGAGACTGCTTTTTCCACTGTTGCCGGTTTCAAGAAGGCCTTGAATGGTGTGTACGTGGATATGAATAGAACCGAATTGTACGGGCAGGCGCTTACTTGCGAGATGCTCGAGATTTTGGCACAGCGTTATGATATAAACCAGGAAAATAAGGACTGGACGGCCTTGATGACGTACGATTATGCCGGTTCCTACGTGTATGGCCGGGTGGAACAGATCTGGGGTAGGGCTTATAGTCTGATTGCCAACACGAATTTAATCCTGAAAAATTGTGATGAACGACGAGAGGTGTTGCCGGATGATTACTACCGGATGATCAAGGGAGAGGCACTGGCCTTGAGGGGATTTCTGCATTTTGATTTATTCCGGTTGTTCGGTCCCGTGTATGCCAAGGATTCTGCCGTGGAATCTATTCCCTATTATAAAGAGTTCGCATTGAGCGTGAATCCTTCCCTGACGGGAACGGATTTCATGAAGAATGTGATTTCGGACTTGAAGGAGGCGAAAGAGTTGTTGTCCGATGACCCGATTATCACGAACGGTGTGACGGGTGACCCGTCGGATAAGTTCAAAAAAGATAGGAATTTACGGCTGAATTACTATGCCGTGCAAGGGCTATTGTCCCGTGCTTACATGTACACGGGCGAACTGGATAGTGCTTTGGTTTACGCATTGAACGTGATTGATATTCACAAGCGTGTTTTCCCTTGGGTAAGTCGGAATAACGCGGTGATGGGTTCGGAACCGGATAAAATATTCTCGACGGAAGTTTTATTCGGACTCCAGAATAAGAACGTGGGTAGTCTTTATAATTCACTTTTTAACGGGGAATCGTTGAAAATTTCTTCTTTATTGGCCATTCGTGATAATGTTATCAACGACAGGTTTGAATATCAAGGGGAAGGGGATGTCAGGATATTGAGTTTCCTGAAAAACAAGATGACCATCGGGGGCGTGGACTACAAGTTGTTTAATAAATTTGAATCGACCCAATCGGATTCCCTTCATTCTCAAATGATGCCGATGATTCGGATCAGCGAATTGTACTTGATCGTGGCAGAAATATATAATGAAAAAGACCAGATCGATCAAGGCGAAATTTATTTTGACGAATTACGTGAAAACCGGGGGCTTTCCGGCCAGGGGGAATGGTATCCTTATTATTTAGAGGGTGCATGGTGGAAAGAGTTTATAGGAGAGGGACAATTATTCTATTATTATAAACGGCAGATGGCCGAAGAAATGTTGTCTGCTACAAGCATATATAACCCGACACCGATGAAATTAAGTAATTATGTTTTGCCGTTACCGAATGGAGAAACGAAATATAACTAAAAAAATGAGGGATTATGAAACAGGTATTTTTTATATTGTTATTCTTCACGGCATTCCTTTGTGCTTGCGAGAAGGATCTGGATACATTCGAGGGGGAAAGTGGTATATATTTTGACACGAAAGGGTTGTTGGGTGATACGGTTGTTGTGTCCTGGGGAATGAAAGCCGGTGACGTGAAAACACAGGAAATAGCATTACGTGTCATGCTTGTAGGTAACGTCGCTAGTTATGACAGGAAATTTACCGTGGATGTGGTATCGGATAAGACCGACACGATAGCCGCGGAGGAAGGTGTGGATTTTGAGTCGTTTGACAAGGAATATGTAATCCCGGCTAACGGGGCTTACGCGGATATTAATATCATGTTGAAACGAAGAGAAGGCTTGAAACTTCATAGTCGTCGTTTTACCGTGCGGCTAAACGAGACCCCGGAATTGAGTTTCATGTATAGCCGTCGTGCGGCAAAAGATTCTGTCACGTGGCGAGACGTGGATTATCAGCGCGTGATCTACATGAACGAACGATTTCCCCGACCGGGTTGGTGGTCTAGCGAAGGACAAAGCCGGTTCGGCGATTGGAGCCAGACGAAAGCGGCTTTGATTTGCGACGAGATGGGAATCGACCGGGAAGTTTGGCTCGGCATTTTAGGAGAGGGGACTTTCACGCAAGGATACCTTTCTTATGTCGGGAAATACATGCACCGTTGGTTGCAGGAGAATCCCACGAAAGACGAAGATGGCAAATTGATGGTCATGGGGCCGGATTCTCAGAATTAGTTTATTGTGTGTCATGAAGTTAAAACGAGAATTATGAAATATGTAATATACGGGTTACTTGTAACCTTACTAGGCTTTGTCAGTTCGTGCGCGGACGATAAAGGTAATTATGATTATCAGGTGATTAATGAACTTGATATTACTGGGATAGAAACAGGTATCGCATATCGTAAAATCGCTTACGTGGATACTTTGAAAATTTCTCCCGAGGTGAAAAACTTGGTCGGTACCGAAGGGGATTACACTTACGAATGGAAGTTTATCCCGTCGAATGCGGATAAGGATAAAGGGGCGGATTCAGTTAATTACGTGGTTGCCACGACGAAGGATTTGAATCTACCTGTAACCTTGAAAGCCGGGTCATACACTTGTTTCTATAACGTGAAGGATAAAGAAACGGAGATATGCTGGTCACAGAAATTTTACTTGCAGGTAACCAGTTTGACTAGCGAGGGATGGATGATACTTTGCGAGAAGGACGGCCAGTCACGTATGGATATGGTCGTGAACGTGGATGCCAGTACCGATATTATTTCACGGGATATTTGGTCTGAAAGTGATTTGGTAACGGGAAAGCCTATAAGAATGATGTATAATTTTTTAGCTAGGGGGAATGGAGACGTTATTAATTTGTTCGCTTGCGAGAAGGGGACGTATAGATTGGACCCGGTAGATATGCATGCGGGAGAAGACAATAATATTAGGTGGAACTTTGGAGCCCAACCGGAACACGTGTATGTTCGGGCATCTGAAGCTATGCTATATTTTTCCTATAAATCTGAATCCGGTAAATGGATATATCCTCCTTTGTATTGGATTGTCGTGGATGAAAAAGGTGATGTGTATTCCAATACTGTATCCACGAACGGGGGATTATTCGATTTTCCGATTAATGAAATTGATGGGGTCAAATTCGAGGCCGCTCCTTTTCTCGGGAATGCTTATCGTTACCAGGGTCAGGGAAACTTGGGAGGAACGTCGATCATGCTGTATGATAAAGCGGGACGTTTTGTCGAGATAAGAACGGGGGCGGGAAGACCTACCGTGATGAAGTTTAAGGGTGATATTCTTTTCCCTGCGGAACAGGAGGGTAAAGAAATGGTTTTGCTGCAATCCACGGTGAATAACGGGTTGACTTATGCCGTGCTGAAGGATGGAGCGGGAGATTATTATTATTACGGAATTATATTAGGCACTGAAGGGACTAATACTCAAAAGTATTACGGGAAATTGTCCGGCACGGATCTGGATAAGGCGACTCGATTTGCCTGTCACCCGATTCTCGGGGTACTTTTCTATGCGACGAAGGACCGGATTTACAAATTTGATATGAAGAACCCTAGTCAACCCGTGAAGGAGGTTTGCCATTTCCCGGGAGAGACAATCAAAGTGTTGAAATTTAATCCTTTCACGGCGATGCGTCAATATCAGGCTTGGGAAGACTTGCGTAGCGAGCATTTAGTAGTGGGAACAACGATGGACGGTGCCGATGAAGGAACGTGCGGGGTTATGCGTACTTACGAATTTGAGCCACAATGGGATAAGGCTCCTGTTAAGAAAAAGGAACACAAGAATTTAGGTAACATTATTGATATTGCTTACAAGGAGGTTCTCCTATGATAAAAATGATGAGTGGATGCCTATGCATGATGATGGTGATTCTTTGCGGGTGTCAGACGAGGTCTCAATATATAGTGAATGGTCATATTGCCGGTTACTCGGGGGAAGTATTTTTACTTTCCCCGGATACAACGGATAAACTGGACACGTTGGCCCGGGCGGATGTACGTGATGGCGTTTTTCAAATGACGGGAAACGTGAAGGAACCGACATTTGCTTGGTTGATGACCAAGGATGTGAAATTGAGAATACCTTTATTCTTGGAGAATACTTCTTTTGATGTGAACGTGAAAGGGCAACCTGCTGTTTGGAGCGTGTCCGGGGGTGATCTCCAGCAAACGCGTGTGCTTTTTAAAAATGAAGTGGAAAATGTGATAAAAGAGAAACGGGATTCTTTGGAGAAGGTGTATCAAAAATGTGTTCAGGAGAAGAATCTATTCGGGGAGTATCATATTCGGGCTCTTGCCGAAGAGTTAGATTCCATTTATGAAAGCAAGGAGAACGAGTTTATTCAAAATAATAATAACATCGTGGCTGCGAGTTTGATTTATGCGCGTTTGTTTGCTTTGAACAAGAATAAAATGTTGAGAGAAAAATACGAATTACTAGGTGATTCTGCTCGAAACACGATCCTTGGGAATATTCTTACGAAATACGTCGAAAATGGGGTCGATTTGAGGAAGGGAGCTTTATTCCCGGACTTCACCTTGCAGACACCGCAAGGCAAGCCAGTATCTTTGTATTCCGTGAAAGCTAAGGTGAAAATTATTGATTTTTGGGCTTCGTGGTGTGGTCCGTGCCGGGCAGAGAATCCTCACGTGAAGGAGTTGTACGAGAAGTATCACGACAAAGGATTAGAAGTTATCAGCGTGTCGTTGGATGATAAAAAAGATAAATGGTTGAAGGCTATCGAACAGGACGGTTTACCTTGGATTCACGTGTCTGATTTACAGGCGTGGGGAAATCCGTTGGTGAAGATGTTGGGAATACAGGGAATCCCTTATTTGATTGTTTTGGATAAGGATAATCGGATTGTCGGGACTAGATTGCGAGGAGAGCAACTGGACCGGTGTGTAATGGAAACGATACGATAAGTTTCGTGGCATGAGTGTGAACAGGGGGGTGTCAAAAGTCATTTTATTTGAAGAAACTCCTCCGTCACTTCGTGCCACCTCCTCTATAAACAGAGGAGGTGCTGGTGACTCTTGTCGAAGACAGGGAGTATTTCAACTCTCCCTCTGTTTATAGAGGGAGTACCCCGAAGGGGGGAGGGAGTTTGATAAATGACTTTTGACACACCCTCGTTTTTTCGAAAAATGCATTCTTTAGGATCTTGTTGATACTTTTCTGTGATAATTTATTACTTTTATCACGTTGTGTTTGTGTAAATATTATTTGTATGAGAAAAGTATCTTATTGTTTCCTATTTGTTTTGTTATTTTCGAATATCTATGCCCAGCGGTCAAAAGATATTCAGTGGAATCCCTCGAACGGGATGAATTTCGTGGAGTTTCTGGAGGTTTGGGAACCGGGAATCCCGGTGAGTGAGGATGATAACTTCTTTATTTCCCGGGTGAAATTGAAAGAGCGTTTTGAAAATAAAAATACCCAAGTACATCCGGAACTTACCACTGCCCGGCAATTATGCTGGTGGACGCCGATGGGTGACGGGAAAAAAGAATGGAAATCGTTTCCCCGGAATCAGTTTGAGGCGGATAATTTTAACATGTGGCAATACGTGGATATACACGGGAATTGGGGAGACGGATGGTTTCGTGTGCCGGGAGTGTTTAACGACGTGGCTCATAAAAATGGGGTGCGAACGGGATGCGTGTTGTTTATCAACTGGGCGGAACCGGTGAAAAAGGCAGGTGACCGGGTGTACGATCTCTTTTCAAAACTCATGACAAAAGATGAATACGGACGTTTCAAGTACGCGGAGAAGTTGATCCGTTTTTTGCGGTATTACGGGATTGATGGAATCGGGGTGAACCCGGAGGGGGAATGGGATACGGATGTGGCCTCTGAGGTACAGGATTTTTTCGTGGAGTTACATGTGCAGGCCGAGAAACTGGGTTTGCAAGGCTTCCATATCGACTGGTATGACAGTAATGATAGCCGGGGACGTTTAAGTTTCGGGCAGAATGCATTACAGGAGCGTAACCGGAATTGGTTCCAAAAAGGGAACCGGAGGGTAACGGATATGTTTATGTTGAATTATAATATTGATGTGTGGGGAGGAAATAACGATCCGATGGGTGAATCGGCTAGGAATGCGGTGAAGTTCGGGCGGAGTTCGTATGACGTGTATGCCGGTTTTTATCTGCGGGGCCGGGGGCTTTCCAGTTACGATTCTGAACCTCGTGCGGGGAAGGGCTGGGAGGTGTTGAAGGATAAACCCGTGTCCGTTTGCCTTTGGGGAGAACATGACCGGAATAACATTCATAATGCGTCTTACGAACATGGTAAGGAGCCGCTCGCTGTGCAACAAACTTACTTGAGAAAACTGGAATATTTTTTCACGAGTGGCACACGCAATCCGGTGAATGCTCCTGTCGTGACGAATACGATTACCACCGTGAATGAAGAGGATATGCGGCGTTTTCATGGGATCTCGACCTTTTTCCCGGCAAGAAGTACAATGCAGGAGTTACCTTTCGTGACCCGGTTTAATCTCGGGAACGGGCTTTTCTTCAATCGGGAAGGGAAGACGGAGAACGGTTACCCGTGGTATAACGTGGGGGTACAGGATTGGATGCCTTCTTGGCGTTGGTGGGTTACGGGGCATGACGGGCGGGTGCCTGCTGATGCGATTCAATGTGATTTCGTGTTTGAAGATGCTTGGTTCGGTGGATCATGCTTGAAACTACACGGGAGAACGACATATTCCAAGGTGCGTTTGTTTAAGACGAATATTCCGGTTCACGAAAAGGTGAAATTATCGTTTACGTATAAAATGAAAATGGGCGAGTACGGTAAATTGAAACTTGTATTGTCCAAGGTCGGTGCAGAAGATCAGTTTATTGAAATTCCGGTGGAAGGGAAAAATATTTCACGGGAATGGCAGACGGTGACTTGTAAATTGGGGAATTTCGGTTGGAACGAGAATGATCATGTTGCTTGTATTGGTTTGGTCGTGGAGAATACGTCGGATGCTTTCGAGATGTTTGTCGGGGAGCTGGCGTTGACGGATGCCCGGATGAAATTTAAACCCGTGAAACCGGAGATCACGAAAGCGGAAATTATTCGGACGTACGCAGATTCTTTGGATTTCAAGTTGGTATGGAACGTGATTCCGTGGGTGAATCGTGAAAAGGATATGCCCGTGATGAATGAGGCTATCGATACATGGTATTTTGAGGTATACCTGAAAGATTCGTCAAAGGCGAGACCTCGTTTAATTACGACAACTACTTCTTGGGCAGCTTATGCTTGTGGGGTTAACGTGAAAGCTATGAGCGAGGTATTGTGGTTGGGTGTTCGGGCTGTTGCCCCGGATGGGAAACGATCATCCAAGATCGTGTGGCAGGAAGTAAAGAGGTAAATGGTATATTTTAACGTAAATTTAACCTAAAATGTCGGGTATTAGAATTGATTGATGCTTATATTTGAAAACTAATTAAGTTTGTGTTTTTATATATTATTTATTGCGAAATGGAACAAGTTTACCGATTATCAATTTTATTGTGTTTAATGATCTCGGTGATGTCTTCATTTGCTCAAAAGAAGAAAGCAAATGGACGTGCCGGAGGTGAGTATGTAGTGTTGGCATCCAAGGCTGTACAACAGGATGCAGCGTGGATGCAAGTAGTTAATGCGTTAAAAGAAAAGCATGGTGCGGAGGTCTTTTTTTACGAGAAAGCGCCTCGTGAGAATCTGGCGGATCTTCAACGGGTGAAACCGCGTTACGTGGCTATCGTGGAGAAACCGGAGAATTTGAACCGGGATTACGTGATTGATATGCATCACGTGAGCCGTGAGGTGGATGAGGACATTTTTGCCGATTTCCTTTGGGGGATTATTACCGGTTATGATGCAAATGGGGCGATGAAGATGTTGGACAACAGCACGGAACCTTTGGTGATTAAGAATGCCGTGGCTACGATTACGGAATTAAAGAGTGCCAAATGGTTTGACCGTTACGCTTGGGTGGATGATCAGACACTGGGATTGTGGGGCGAGAAGACAGGCAAAGGGGAGGCCGTGAAAACGGGTAATGTCTCCGTGGATGGACGGTTGAAGAAACTCTCGGATATGTATGCTGCATGTGATCCTGACTTGGTGGTAACGGCATGGCACGCCACGGAAAAGGATTTGCAGGTGCGTTATTCCACGGGAGACATCCGGGCGAAAGACGGGAAGTTGTATTTCAATGATCATAAAACGAAGGAGACTTGGGATGTGCCGGAAAGTGGAAAACGGAAAGTGTTTTTTGCCGTGGGTAATTGTTTGATCGGTAACGTGAACAACACGAAAGAAAGTATGGCTATCGCTTGGATGAATGGTAGTAATGCTGCCACGATGATCGGTTACGTCGTGACCACTTGGCACGGGCGTAACGGTTGGGGTGGTTTGAAATACTGGTTGACCAATCCGGGACGTTATTCTTTGGCAGAGGCTGTTTACATGAACCAACAGGATTTCTTGTACCAGCAAAATCAATGGTATCCTTCTTTGATCAAGGAAAACTATAATTTTGATGGAAACGAATTCCAAATTGCAGCCCAGAAAGTTGCTAAAGCGATGAATACTCAACAACCTACCCAAGACCAGATCGGTTTCTGGCATGACCGCGATGTGTTGGCTTATTATGGTGATCCGAAATGGAATGTGCGTTTGCAGGAGATTCCGGAAGAGACTGATTTTACGGTGACTTCCAAGGTAAAAGGTAAGAAATGCATCATCACGATCAAGACGAAAGAGAACTTCAGCTTGGAACGTATGAAAGGGGATAAGTTCAAACAGGAACACGTGCTGGATTTGCCTTTCAGTTACTTCTTCCCGGAACGTTTGAATAATCCTCGTTTGGTTGCCGGACAAGACTGGAAGGCTGCCGTGGACGAGAACTTTCTGATTATTTATGATCCGGATTTCAAACCCAATATGACGTATGAAGTTGTACTGGATATAGACAAATAGTATTTGTTTGGTATATAGAAAAATAGGCTGTCCCCAAAGGCATTTTATTTCAAAAAACTCCTCCGTCACTTCGTGCCACCTCCTCTATGAACAGAGGAGGAGCTGGTGACTATTCCCGAAGACAGGGAGTATTTCAACTCTCCCTCTGTTTATAGAGGGAGTACGGCGAAGCCGGGAGGGAGTTTGAAAAATACCTTTTGGGACAGCCCATTTTTTAATGTATGTAAATTTATTGTTAATTATTGTTTACTTTTATACAATGTGGAAGTCATTTTGATTCCGATCGTCATTGTTTATTTGCCCGTATTTCAGTAGATTATCTGGTGAGTCTCGCCGTACTCTAAGGCGTAACTTATCGATAAGTTGCCGATAAGTTACCGATAAGTTACCGACGCGGACCCGTTAACTTGTTCCTGATTTGCAGGTGAGGTTCAGTGATGTTATGAGTGAGGGTACGGCGGGAGATATTATCATGTTGCGGGAAAAGATCGTCAATCAAGAAGAAGTGTTACCGGTACAAGCCCTGTATGAATAAGAAAAATTGATGTAGATCAAGTCATCCAACGCGTGGTGATGTTATCTTTGCACGATTTTTTAAGATGGGATGTATGAAACCGACTAAAACACTACGCGGACAGCTATTTAGACTGACGGGACCGATATTCGTGGAGACGTTATTGATCATGTTGCTGGGGGCAATGGATACGTTTATGCTGAGTCATTATTCGGATGATACGGTGGCGGCCGTCGGGGTGGTGAATCAATTATTGAGTCTGGTATTTCTCGTGTTCGGGGTATCGACAGTCGGGACTTCCGTGCTTTGTTCCCAGTATTTGGGGGCATCGCAACAGGCAAACGTGCGGCAGGTGATTGGTGTATCGTTGTTTTTTAATACCCTGATCGGGGTGACCACGAGCGCTTTCCTGTATTTTCGGGCAGAGGCTTTGTTAAAGATGATGGATTTGGCCCCGGAGCTGATCGATGAGGGGTTGGCCTACATGCAGATCGTGGGCGGTTTTGCCTTTTTGCAAGCTATTGCCCTAACCATGTCGGCCGTGTTGCGAAGTCACAACAAGGCATATTATCCCATGCGGGTGACCTTGTTGATGAACGTGTTGAACATCATTGGAAACTATGCCTTGATTTTCGGTAAATTCGGGTTACCGCAAATGGGTGTCGTGGGGGCAGCAATTTCGACTTCTTCCTGCCGGGCGGTGGCGTTAGCGTTATTATTGTATATCACGTTTGGCAAGGTGGTTCCTCGCTTCTCGTTCTCGTGTCTGAGACCGTTCCCGTGGGATAAGTTGAAAAACTTGTTGCATATAGGTCTTCCGGCGGCAGGGGAACAGGTGTCATATAGTTTGTCGCAAGTGGTTATTACTTATTTCACGGTTATGTTGGGTACGGCGGCACTGACGGCACGTACTTACGCGATGAATATTATCCTGTTTTCATACGTGTTTTCCATGGCCCTCGGGCAAGGGGCTGCGATCCTGATCGGGCATCTGGTCGGGGGCGAACGTACCGATGCGGCTTTTATATTACAGAAATATTGTCTGCGACTTTCGATCGTGGTTTCCATTTGCGTGGCGGTGGTCACGGCGGCTTGCAGTAAGTTTATTTTCGGGATGTTGACTTCCAACCCGGAGATCGTGTACATGGGGGTGATGATTCTTTGTATTGACATTTTGCTGGAGGTGGGACGTGCGGTGAATATCCTGTCGGTAAACGTGCTGAATGCCGTGGGGGATGTGACTTATCCCTTTATCACCGGGTTGATTGTCATGTGGGGAGTGGCGACAGCGTTGAGTTACGTGTTCGGGATCTCTTTCGGTTGGGGGCTTGCGGGAATGTGGGTGGCTTTCACGTTGGACGAGAATATCCGGGCGATTATTTTCGTGCGCCGTTGGAATAGCCGGAAATGGGTGGGTAAGTCTTTTACCCGGGTGGAGAAATTGTTAAAGCAAACCAGCTCTCACTCGGCTTAACGTTTCGGGGGTCATGCCGAGCCGGGAGGCAATGTGGATGAGGGGAGCCCGTTTGACTACTTCCGGGTGTTCCGTGGCGAGTCGGTGGTAACGTTCCCGGGCGGTCTCGAAACGACAGGCATCGGCTTTTTGCTGTGATTCGATCAGGGAGTTTTCCAGCATTTTGCAATACATGTGTTCCACCTCGTGATTCGTCCGCATAAGATCTTGTAGTTGATCGTGCGGGAAAGAATAGATAACAGAAGGTTCGAGAGCCTCGATCATCAAGTAACTCGGGGTTTGCCGGAAATAGCTTTCCAGCGAAACGAATATCCCTTTTTCATACGAGAAATGTTCCGTGAGGTCCCGCCCGTCTTTATTGTAGAACAGGCGAATCATGCCCCGGGCAACCATGCTGTAATATTTACATATCTCACCTTCCCGGAGAAAAAGGTCTCCTTTGGCCAGTTCGAAACGGACGAGAATGTTGGCCAATTTCTCGTGAGTTTCCGGGCTGAGCGGGGCGGTTTGAGCCTCGAATTGCCTAATGATTTCTTCCTTCGTGTCCATGAGGCAAAAATAGTGAAAAAATCTGTTATATTTGTGACATAAAATATCATGATCATGAAACAAGTTTTATGGATACTGCTTGCTTTCGTGCTGTTATGTGCATGTGAGGAAAAGCATTTTATGACAGATCCGGGCTACCGGAAGATGGTGGAACAGGATTTTCAGAAAAAGAAGAAGGTGTTGGAAGGTAACCCGGGTAATTTGTTTGCCGTGTTCGATTCCCCGATGAGCGTGGAGGAACGAGAGGCGCTGGTGTTTCTCTACGCTTATTCTCCGTTGATTGATCTATCTTTTTCGGGGGGAGATTTTCTGTTGAAGAACGTGCGTTGGGCATTTCAAGTGAGAGAGGCGATGCCTTGGGGGAAAGATATTCCGGAAGATATATTCCGTCATTTTGTACTTCCCGTGAGGGGTGGGAAAGAGAATCTGGACACGGCCCGTATCGTTTTCTACAAGGAACTGAAGGAACGGGTTGCGACCTGTGAGTCCATGGAAAAGGCGGCGTTGGAAGTGAATCACTGGTGTCATGAACACGTGATCTATAAACCGACCAATGCCCGGACTCGTTCACCGCTAGCCACGATGCTCACGGCTTACGGTCGTTGTGGTGAAGAGTCCATATTCACGCTGGCAGCTTTGCGGGCTGTGGGGATTCCGGCACGTCAGATATACACGCCTCGCTGGGCGCATTGTGATGATAATCACGCGTGGATTGAGGTCTGGGTGGATGGCGAGTGGAAGTACTTGGGGGCTTGTGAACCGGAACCTCGGTTGAATATCGCATGGTTCACGTTGCCCGTGCAAAGGGCGATGTACGTGGAGTCGGAGGTGTTCGGGAAATACAATGGTCAGGAAGAGATTGTTTACGTGAATAAAAGTGGTTCAGGCGTGAACGTGACTTCCCATTATACACGGACCGTTCCGACAGTAGTTCAAGTTATTGACGAGAACGGGCAGCCTGTTGAGAATGCGAAGGTGGAATATAAGATATTTAATTACGGGGAGTTTTACCCCGTGGTGACATTGTATTCCGATGTGAAGGGTGAGACTTCCCTGACGTTGGGGCAAGGAGATATTTTCGTTTGGGCAAGTAAGGGAAAGAAGTTGGGTTTTGGGGAATTGTCCGTGGAGCGGCAGGATACACTGACCGTCGTGTTGGATAAAACTGTCGGGGATTTGTTTTCAGGGGAGTGGGATTTGGTACCGCCAAGGCAACATGATATTACAGCTTTGTCAACCGATGAGGAACGGGCCGTGAATGACCGTCGTTTTGCCCGGGAAGATTCGTTACGGAATGTTTACGTGGCAACTTTCATGTCGAGGACGCAAGGCGGGGATGTAGCGATGGAGTTGGGTGTGGATACGGCACGTTTTGCCGCATATATGGTTGCGTCACGGGGAAATTATTCCGAATTGCTGCGTTTTATGCGTGAAGTGTTGCCTGAACGTCGGACATTAGCCATGAATTTGTTGGGTGTGATCGCGGAGAAGGATTTGCAGGACACTCCGGCAGACGTGTTGTTGTCTCACGTGGAAGGGGATGGCCGTGATGTGTCGAATCCCTATTTCACGGAATACATACTGAACCCGAGAGTGCAGAACGAGTTACTTACGGCTTATCGGGAACCCGTTCGGGAATTTTTGAAGAGGCATGGAATAACAGATGTTATCGGTCTGATCCAAGAAACCGGAAAAATCAAGGTTGTTGATTCTCTGTACCCCGCGAAGGTGGTAACTCCGCCGGTAGGAGTGATCCGGGCAGGGGTGACGGATGCACTTTCCCGGAATGTTTTCTTCGTGGCAGCCTGTCGTACAATGGGAATTCCGGCTCGGTTAAGCCCGATTTCGGGTAAACCGGAGTATTATCAGAACGGAACATGGCATACGGTTAATTTCATGACTGAAAAGGTAGTACCGAAAGGGGAGTTGATGTTACATTATGCTCAAAAGACGGTGAGTGACCCCAAATATTTCCTAAATTTCACGATCGGAAAGTTGGAAGATGGTCGGGTACGGACGATTGACTTGGGAAGTAATGCGGCGGTGGATATGGGTGTTGGTGCGTCATATAAAACGATCTTCACGAAACCGGTCACGCTGGAAGAGGGGGATTATCTTCTTTCAACGGGAAATAGACGGAGTGATGGGGCTGTTTTGGCAGATTTGGTATCATTCCAAGTGGAGGCTGGTAAATTGACAAATATAGATATGCTTATCCGTCCTTGCGTGGAGAAAATGGAGATTCTGGGAGTGGTCCCGACGGCGCTATCCATTGTCCCGGAGGGCAAGACAAAACCGGAGGCAATCCGTTTGCCGGAGAAGGGTTACACGGCGATAGCCTTGATCGAGGCGAATAAGGAACCGACAAATCATTTGTTGCGGGATATGAGCGGGATGAAAGATGATTTCGAGAACTTGGGTGTTCCCTTGTATTTCGTGTTTAAGGATGCGGATCATCAGGCTAAGTTTAATCGTGCGGATTTTCGGGCTTTCCCTTCCGTGATGCGGTGGGGAACGGACTTGGACGGTCGTTTGCTGAAAGGTTTGGCAGAAGGATTACGCTTGACGAACACGGAAAGCCTGCCTTTGATCGTCCTGTTGAATGCGAAGGGGGAGGTCGTTTTTGTTTCCCAAGGGTATCGTGTCGGGTTGGGTACGCAGATCATGAATATAATAAGTAGAAAGTGATAGACATTATAATAAGAGAATTTGATGAACGTGATGCGGAAACCGTGTCACGTCTGATTAGGAATAACTTGACCTTCGTGAATAGCCGGGATTATGAACCTGCGGTGATAGACTATATGTGTCGTTTGTTCACGCCTGATTATCTGTGTGGAATATCGGCTACCCGGACGATGTTCGTGGCGGAGGAAAACGGGAAGGTGGTCGGGACGGTTGGGCTGGAAGGGGATGAGGTCTGCGCCTTGTACGTGGACCCGGATGTACATGGCCGGCGGGTTGGGGAACGTTTGTTACAACGCATCGAGGATTTTGCCTTGAGTCGTCATGTCCATTTGTTGCATTTGTCGGCCAGCCTCACGGCAGTCGGTTTTTATGAAAAAATGGGGTATCGCTCCCAAGAGAAAGAGGAATCCGAGCTTTTCGGTCCTGCTTATATTATGACTAAATTATTGTAATCTTATAAAATATTTCCACATGAAAAAGGTGTTGGTTTTCTTCGTTTGCTTGTTGTTGATACAGGTGAGAGTTATGGCTCAGGATATTCAAGTGCAACCTTCTCCCCGGCAGGTCAATGTTACAGGGAAGAGTATGACGATTCCGGTTGCTTTCCGGCTCGTGGGTGAACAGGAGGCTAATCCTCATGCAATAGCTTTGTTGAAACAATTTTTGGGTGACCGTCTCGGGACGGAAGGGTTTCCCTTGTACGTGGGCGAGAAAGGTGACCGGGCCGTGCGGGGGGCAAAACGGCTGATACCCGATCATCCGGAAGGATACTACCTGTCGATTACCGATAAGGCCATCATGCTGGCCGGGAATGACGAGCGGGGAACGTATTATGCCGTGCGTACTTTCATGCAGTTGTTCCACGAGGGGCATTTACCGTTTGTTAGGATTCAGGATTACCCGGACGTACGTTTCCGGGGCGTGGTCGAGGGATTTTACGGTACGCCTTGGAGCCACGAGGCCCGTTTGAGGCAACTGCGTTTTTACGGGGAGAATAAATTAAACACGTATATTTACGGGCCGAAAGACGATCCTTTCCATAGTTCGCCCAACTGGCGGAAACCTTATCCTGCCAAGGAGGCAGCTCGTCTTGCCGAGCTGGTGAAGGTAGCAAACGAGAACGAGGTGGATTTTGTGTGGGCGATTCATCCGGGGTTAGACATTCGCTGGGAGACTTCCGACCGTGATTCATTGATGGCCAAGTTCGAGCATATGTACGATTTGGGCGTACGTTCTTTTGCTGTCTTTTTTGACGATATTTCCGGTGAGGGGGCGAAAGCCGACCGACAGGTGGAATTGTTGAATTATATTGATGACCATTTCGTGCAGGTAAAGCCCGACGTGACGCCTTTGATCGTGTGTCCAACCGAGTACAATAAAGGATGGGCACGACCGGAAAGCGGGTATCTTGCCACGATAGGTGAGAAGTTGAACCCGTCCGTGGAGGTGATGTGGACGGGAGATCGGGTGATTTCCGAGATTACTAAAGAAGGCGTGGAGTGGATTCGGGAACAAATCAAACGTCCCTCTTATATCTGGTGGAATTTCCCCGTGTCGGATTACGTGAGGGATCACCTGTTACTGGGCGAGGTGTATGGTAACGGGAAAGATATTGCCGGGAGTATTTCCGGTTTCGTGGCTAATCCCATGGAATGGGCGGAGGCATCAAAACTGGCAATATATTGCGTGGCAGACTACACGTGGAATATGCAATCGTATGATCGTTCCCGGTCATGGTACCGGGCTATTCGGGCCATCATGCCGGAGAACGTGGAGGCCTTTACCGTTTTCGCCCGTCATAATTCCGATCTGGGAGAGAACGTGCATCGTTTCCGTCGGGAAGAATCTGTGGAAATTCAACCCGTGGCCGAGCGTTTCATAAAGGGGTATCGGGAAGGACATTATGATGAGCGGGATTTTCTTGCTTTGCAGGACGAGTTCGAGCGTGTGGCAGAGGCTGCCGATTTGTTGTTGATTGACCGGGAAAACGAGGCGTTGATTGAAGAAATTACCCCGTGGTTGTATCAGTTCAAGATATTGGGAGATGCCGGGCAGGAGGCTTTGTCCATGATTAAAGCCGGGGAACGTGGTGATCGTGAACTTTTCCTGCGGAAGTATAATCACGTTAAAGCCTTGCGCAAGAGAAGTTACGAGCTGGAAAGACAATTTAATCAGAATCCTTACCAGCCGGGCGTGAAGACCGGGACGACAGTACTTCAACCGTTGGTGCTGGATGTTTTCACGGAGGCCACGGAACGGTTTAATCGTCAGAACGGGACGGATTTGCCTTTGTTAGCCGATTATTCACCTTGTAAGTTGACCACGAACGTGCCTCAACTGGAACATCTGCCTTTACAAGTATATCCCAGTCGGGTTCATTTGACCCCTTTGCTGGAAGTCGTGAAATGGCCGGCCGGGGGGTACCTGCAATTGGAACTTGATGATGCCTACCGGATTCCCGGTACCCGTTTGAATTTTGACGTGAAAGGTGATCTTTCCTGGGGTGTCATGGAAGTTTCTGCTGATGGTGAGACGTGGCAGACCGTGACGTTGACCCGTGACGCTCGCGGCCGTCTGAACGGCAAATGGGAGGATACTCCCGTGAAGTTCGTCCGTTTCACGAACACGGGAGAGGGAGAACAACAGGTGTATTTACGGGAGTTCTACGTGGTGTTCAGTTTGTGATGCTATATTTTCTTGCCTGCCCATTTTCCGCTTTTCATGTACATGAAACCGAGAATGAGCAGGATGCTCCAGTAGGCGTGTTCCGTGGTCCAACAGATGGCGACATCCGCTTGGAGATAGAACACGATGTAGATGATGTAGAGAACGTAGAACGTGAGCGTACCGAACTCCATAAATAGAGCCATACGTGTGTTTCCTGTTCCCGACACGGCGTTGAAAAGAATACTGCCGGGGGTGGAAAGAAGAACCGCACTCATCATCACGAAAAGGGAAGGGATCGTGGCTCGAATGAGTTGGGGATCATCGGTGTATATTCTTAAAAATGTGGCGGGAGCCAGTAGTATGATGATGCCGATCGGGATGACAAAGAGATAGCACATCTTGATTGTTTTGAGACAAGTACTCCAGACCTGGGAGGTGGCCTGCGCGCCGATCAGGTTACTCACAAGCGAGCTGGTCGTGGCAGCGAAGGCGGAAACTGGCATGAAGAAGAACATGGCGGCACTGCGCACGATGTTGGACACTGCCAGTGGGCGTTCACCGAGGTGTTCCACGGCAATAAAGAACAGAAACCAAGTGGCCATGGCCAGAAAGGACTGGATCATGGTCCAAATGGAGATGTTGAGTATGCCCGACAATAATTTCGGGTTGAAACTTGACAGGTTGAAAAGGGCGTATTTTTTCCAATCAACTTTTTTCCAAGTATATAGGATATAGAATATCATGGAAACGAGTTCTGCCACGGACGAGCCGATGGCAGCCCCGCTTATACCCAAGGCTGGGAACCCGAATTTACCGAAAATTAACAGGTAATTCAGCACGACATTGGTGCCGACCATGACAAGCGAATTGATCGTGAGTATGCGTGTCGTGGTGATTCCCACGAAGAAGGCCCGGAACATGACGGCGACAAACGAGAAGAAGAAACCGAATATTCGCCATTTCATGTAGTCGTTCGTGGCCACGTAGACTTGTTCCGAGTCAATGACCGAACGGAGAACCGAAGGCGTGTATATGCGGGAAACCGTGAACATGAGCGTGGCAAGTCCCACGAGGAAAAGTACCCCTTGTATAAAAATGGGGCCGATATCCTTGTAGTTGCCTTCTCCATTGCGTCGGCCGATGAGGATTTGAGCCCCGATGCTGAAACCGAAAGCGAGCATGTAGATTGCCATGTAGTACACGCCGGCTAAGGCTGATGCACCTAGTTCGACTTCTCCCACTCTGCCGAGAAATGCGGTATCGGTCATGTTAATCAAGTGTTCCATCAACAAACTGACCAGGATCGGGAAAGTGATCACCCATATTTGTTTGTGTGTAAATCTCATATTCGTTTTGTTTATCGGTTTGTTTTTTCGGGCCGCAAAGATACGTATTTTTATTGTTTTGTGGCTGTTCGATGGCAGATAAGGTGGAGAACGGGCTACATAAAGATGTCAGAGGTGTGGATTGTTGGTTGCAAACACGTTTCATTGATCGGCTTTAATTCGGACGGGGAACGTCTGTAACTGGTCTCTGCGGATGGTTCTCCCATCGATCTCGCCATCAAGTCGGGCGGGATTGTGAGTGTTATTCCGGAAAGTCCGTATGGTAGCCGTTCCGAGTATTTTATTGGGCGTGTATTTTAACGTTTCAAAGTTGAAATGAGGTGATTAATTGTTAGAAATATTAAATGAAATTGTTTACATTAGTCGCTCTTTTAATGTTCTTGTTTGTGTTAAATTTATATATTATGAAAGAAAGTTCTACAAGTATTAAGGCTTTACTGCCTGTGTTGTTTGGTTTTTTTATCATGGGATTCTGTGACGTGGTGGGGATTGCAACCAGTTACGTAAAAGCCGATTTCGGGTTAAGTGAAACTATTGCCGGATTCCTGCCTTCTATGGTATTTCTATGGTTTTTGTTACTGGCGGTCCCGGCGGCTATTTTTATGAACCGTATCGGTCGGAAGAAAACGGTGTTGGTGAGTATGCTGGTGACTATCGTGGGAATGATTATCCCTTTTATTGATTATAACTTGTACACGTGTCTGATTGCTTTCGCCTTGCTGGGAATCGGTAATACCATCTTGCAGGTGTCATTGAACCCTTTGCTGACGAACGTGGTGAAGGGAAACGTGCTGGCGAGTTCGTTGACCGCGGGGCAGGTGCTGAAGGCCGTTTCTTCTTTTTGTGGTCCGTTTATCGCGGCATTCGCGGCAACCATGTTGGGAAATTGGCAATACCTTTTCCCGATTTTTGCCTTGTTGACCTTGATTTCCATGGGTTGGTTGATGCTCGTGCATATTCGTGAGGAATCGCCGGAACAGTCGACCTCTTCGTGGGGAGCGACGTTCGGGTTGTTGAAGGATAGGACGATCCTGTTGCTTTTCTTGGGTATCGTGTTTGTCGTGGGCGTTGATGTCGGGATTAACACGGTGGCTCCGAAGTTATTGATCGAGCGTTGTGGGTTTGATGTTACGGGAGCGGGTGTCGGATCGAGTGTTTATTTTGCTTTCCGCACGATCGGGGCTTTCGTGGGAACTTTCCTGTTAGCACGGGTTTCCGGTAGCAAGTATTTCCGGGTGAACATTCTGGTAGCTATTACTGCCATGATCGTGTTGTTCTTCATGCCTGGGCAATACTCGATTTTGGTGTTGATCGCGTTGATCGGTTTCACGTGTTCCAGCATATTCTCCCTGATCTTCTCCATGGCCATTCAAGCCCGTCCGGAGAAAGCTAACGAGATTTCCGGTCTGATGGTGACAGGTATTTTCGGAGGTGCGGTAATCCCGCCATTGATGGGATATTGTACGGATTTGATCGGCACACAGGCCGGTTCACTTATCGTGATTCTCGGTTGTATGTGTTACTTGTTGTATTGCTCGGTGGGGATTAAAACCCGGAAGTGATTCTACATTCTCTTAAACTTTTAGTTTTTATCTTTTAACTTTTAGCTTATTATGTATCAGTTTGATAAAAGAATAGTGATGACGTTGGATGCCGGGGGAACGAATTTTGTATTCTCGGCTATCCGCTCTAATGAAGAGATCGTTGAACCGATTGTTTTACCTTCAAATGGCGATAATTTGGAGAAGTGCTTGGAGACGATGGTTACGGGTTTTTCTGCCATCAAATTGAAGTTGCCGGAAGACCCCGTGGCGATCAGTTTTGCATTTCCCGGGCCGGCAGATTACGTGAACGGGATTATCGGTGACTTGAAGAACTTACCGGCTTTTCAAGGGGGAGTGGCATTAGGTGCCTTTTTGAGAAATAAGTTTGGGATTCCGGTATTTATCAATAATGACGGGGACCTGTTCGCTTACGGGGAGGCATTGGCTGGAGCGTTGCCGGAAGTGAATCGTATGCTACGGGATGCGGGGAAAAATAAAATGTATAAAAATTTGATTGGCATTACGTTGGGGACCGGATTCGGTGGTGGGGTAGTTCGTGATGGGGAGCTTTTTCTGGGTGATAACGGTGCGGCTGCCGAAGTATGGGTGTTGCGGGATAAACGCCAGCCGATTTACGGGGTCGAGGAGGGAATTTCGATCCGGGCGATTAAGAGGGAATATGCCCGATTGTCTGGGGATACACGGCGGTTGACCCCGAAAGAGATTTTCGAGATTGCCGAGGGAAATCTCGAAGGGAATCCAGCGGCTGCCCGGGAAGCTTTTGATCATGCGGGAGAAGTGTTGGGAGAGGCTATTGCCTCGATGAATGCCGTGGTGGATGGAATTGTGGTGATTGGTGGAGGGATTATTGCTGCCCACAAATATTTGATGCCGGCCGTGATGCGGGAATTGAACGGAACTTTGGAAATGTACGAAGGGGCCCCGGCGGACCGGATGGAAATGAAGGCTTTTTTCCTGGATGATCCGGGAGATTGTGCGGCTTTCTTGGCTCCCACGTCCAGACGAATTGTCGTGCCTGGAACGACTGAAACGGTAGAATATGATCCCGTGAAAAGAATGGGGGTAATCACGACAAAGTTGGGAACAAGTAGGGCTATCGCTTTCGGAGCTTACGCTTTTGCTTTGAATGAGCTGGACAAATAGGAAAAGATAAAAGTTAAAAACTAAAAGATAAAAGTTGAGAGCTAAAAGCGTCGGCTTGTGTGGCTGGAATCTAAAATAATTAATCAGATTCAAAATTTAAAATCTAGAATCTAAAATTAACTAGGGATTATAACTCATTTTTTTTATTTTTAGAAGCTAAAAATTAATAGATCTAATAAATAAAGAAATATGAGTTCAAAATATGCACTAAATCCTCATGCTTTGGTCCGTTTTTTAGAAAAAGATGCTAAAGATTTTACCAAAGATGATATTATTCGTTATGTGACGGAAAATGAAATTGAGATGATCAATTTCAGGTATCCCGGTGCGGATGGACGATTAAAGACGTTAAATTTTATTATCAATAGTCTTGATCATCTGGATAATATACTGACGTGTGGTGAACGAGTGGATGGTTCCAGCCTGTTCCCATATATAGAGGCCGGATCAAGTGACTTGTACGTGTTACCCCGTTATCGTACGGCTTTCCTGAACCCGTTCAGCGAGATTCCCGCAGTTGATATTCTTTGTAGTTTTTACACGAAGGACGGGAAACCATTGGAAATGTCACCGGAGTACACGATGCGAAAGGCGCACGAGGTATTAAAGCAAGTGACGGGAATGGAATACGAGGTGATGGGGGAGTTAGAGTATTACGTGGTGAGTGAAAAGGACGATTTATTCTTGGCTTCCGATCAAAAAGGGTATCACGAGTCTACTCCTTTTAACAAGGGGCGGGATTTACGTGCGTTGGCCATGAAGTATATTGCCGGAACCGGAGGATTGATTAAATACGGACATTCCGAGGTGGGTAATTTCACGAAGGGAGATTTGATGTACGAACAGAACGAGATCGAATTTCTGCCCACGAAAATGGAAGATGCTGCTGATCAATTGATTATTGCCAAGTGGATTCTGAGGACGCTGGCTTACCAGTTTGGTGTAGATTTGACATTTGCCCCGAAGATCACGGTAGGCAAGGCCGGGAGCGGGTTGCATATTCATACCCGTTTGAAAAAAGGGGATAAGAATATGATGATCGAGAATGGCAAATTAACGGATAGTGCGCTGAAAGCTATTGCCGGGTATCTGGATCTGGCACCCTCGTTGACGGCTTTCGGGAACATAAATCCGATGTCATATTTCCGCTTGGTTCCCCACCAAGAGGCTCCCACGAATATTTGTTGGGGAGATCGTAATCGTTCGGTTTTGGTACGTGTACCGTTGGGATGGACGAGTGGTGCGGGAGATATGTTGCGTGATGCGAACCCGTTGGAAAAAGTGGAAGATCAGGATTTCAGTGGTAAACAAACCGTGGAATTCCGTTGTCCGGATGGTTCGGCCGATGTGTACCTGTTGATTGCGGGGTTGGCAGTTGCCGTGCGTCATGGATTTGAAATGAAGGATGCGTTGCAATACGCGAAGGAACGTTACGTGGATGTTAATATATTTGATGATGCGAACAAGGGGGTTGCTGATCGGTTAAGTCAGTTGCCGGCATCCTGTTATGATTCCGCGTTGTGTCTGGAAAAACAACGTGCTGATTTCGAAAAGTACGGGGTGTTTGCTCCCGGTCTGATTGATGGTTTAGTGGCCGGTTTGAAAAAGTTTGATGACAAAACGTTGCGTCAGGATTTAGGAAACGACGAGGTAAAAATAATGGAACTCGTGCAAAAATATTTCTATTGCGGATAAAAAGAAAGGTAATGGAAAATGGGCTATTTGATTTTATGATGTCGAATAGCTCATTTTTATTTAATCTGATAGTTTTTTCTATTCTTAGGAGGATATTTTTATCCTTTCATTCCTTTTTGAGGGGCTGGGAGCTTTTGTAGAGGAATCCTTTTTTCGCCTTCTTTTTTATAAATCGAATGTTTAATTGTGTAATAAGCTGATTCTAAGTATTTTTATGTCAGGATAACGATTTGTCTGATAAAATGTAAGAAGAAGGCAATTATCCTTTAGGCATTCATTAAACGATCATTTATTGATATACGTTCAAATGAGTTTAATTGTTTTTGGTGCTATAACTATAATTAATTGTTAATCAGTATTGTTATTAACAAATAATTATTTGTATTTATCATTATTATTATTTATTTTTGCATATTATTAAATGATCGTTCTTTGCTATTCCTAAAGAGGATGCAGGGGGATAAGAGGAACGAACGTGTATAACTAGGAATTAAATGAGTGTAAAGGTATTTTTATTGTTCTTTTCTCTCCTGTCTATCCCGGGAGTAGGAGCGACGAGATGTGTTCCCGTCGAAGAAGTATCGGATAGTGTACGTGTATTTCGTTTTGTTCCTTGTAGAGCAACGTTTTACGTGCATTTTGGATCCAATAATGTAGAGTTGGATAGTATTCTTTCTATGGCAAAAAGCTATCAGGAAGATATTGAGGCAGGGCGTATCATGTTGCAGTTGGATAGTTACAGTACATCTCTTTCAACTGATGAGGAAAATCTGAATTTAGCGTTACTTCGTGCTAACGAAGTGAAAAAAGCTATTGCTTGGCGTAGAAGGTTAACAGATCGTTGTTTTGTGGTGCATACACACCCCACGTTATTGGAAAATACACGTGAGGTCGTGACCGTGCGTTTACTGGTAAAAGTAGGAGAAAAGCAAGGAAAGAATGTTGCTTTATCCGAGGTTCAAGATCCTAAAAAGACTAAAGTTCGTGATCAAGAGAATTCATCTGTTTTGTCGGAGAATGATGTTGTCATGTTGCCTTTAGCCTCGGCGGAAGTATTACCTGTTGTGAAACTGTAGACTATTTGTCCGGTAGAATTCGAGTTTCTGGTTGTATTTTGATGATTTCCCGGTAAGGTATTGCTTATTATATTGTTATGGCGTGAGTCATGGTGATGCACAAGCAATATGTTACAGGGAAATTTCTGATTCTTGTTTATAATAAACCCTTTTACTGAGCTTGAAGGTTAATTGCTTCCCGTCATCATGGATGAAGGCCTCGTTCGTGAAACTCGTGAGGGGATTATTGGTGAATTGAATTTCGTTCTTGTTTAAAAGAAACCACTTTCCGGTAGCATTACGGGAGGAGTTTGCACTTAGATTATAAATACTGAACGTGTAGGTGTAGTCGGGATGTAATGAGAACGTGAACCGTTCTGTAGGCTTGATATTGTTGGGTACATAGGTTATGTAGTCTCCCGTGAGGTGTGTGCCACGTGGATTTGTTCCGGGGTGTAAGCCGATGATTTGAGTAACGGTAAGGCCGTTCATGGAAGTGTGTTCAACATCGTTCGCCGGGGAGAGGTGTCCGAGTAATTGAACGCTGACACCCTTCTCGCTAGGAAGCTTTAGCGCTAAATATTGTTCTGCCAATTGGGTTGCTATTTCCCCGTTATTGATGGTGAACGTGGAACCTGTGGCTTGATCTTTTAAGGTTGCTTTATCTGTTTGATACTGGTATTCTCCGGCGAAGTAATAATTATTGGTAATGGCAGGTGTTGCGGCAAACGTGCTGTCCGGTATGTTGGAAACTTTACCTTGAGTTTTGTCCTTACATCCATTGAGAAGTACCATGGGTAAAAGTAGCGTGATCAAAATCATTGTTTTCATATTCTCCTGTTTTTACCGTGTTAAACGGAAACGACAGAGGAATGTTCGGATTGGATGATTCTTACACGAGTTTCATTTTTTCAAGTAAGATGGATGCATTCATGTTTTGACTGATACCGGGTTTCAGTTTATAATCATAGGCAATGTCATCATCCGTGTGCGTGATCTCGAAACACCGGTTAAAGAAGTTGTCCGGTATCGTGTTGGCAAGTTCTCCGAGTTCGAGGTCATGCGTGGCAACAAGTCCGGCAACAGGTAACGTGAGTAATTTTTGAAGGAAACGACGGGAACCGTTCAACTTGTCCCGGGAGTTAGTTCCTTTTAGAATTTCATCCAAAATGATAAACAAACGTTCTTCGTGTTGTGCCATGTTGACAAGTTGTTGTAAACGGAGTAATTCGGCATGAAAATAAGAGGTTCCTTTCGCCAGGTTATCAACGGTGCGCATACTGGTAAAGAGGGCCATAGGCTGGAATTCAAAACTTTCAGCCCGAACGACAGCTCCGCAACAAGCAAGTACAAGATTCACCCCTATCGCACGTAGGAAGGTGGATTTCCCGGCCATGTTCGCTCCCGTGATGATATAGAATTCGTGTAACCGGGCTACTTCGAAATCATTGGTTACACATTCATTGGCGGGTAGGAGAGGGTGACCGATGGCTGTACCCCGTAAAAGTTGATTGTCTCCGGGAGTAGGATGGATAAAATCGGGGTGGTTGTACTTGTAGTTGGCCAGACTAACCAGAACGTCAAGTTCTCCCGTGATTTCTACCCAAGTCGGGATGGCCGCGGCATAACGGCGTTTCCAGGCAACAAGGCGCTGGATAAGGTGTAATTCCCGCATGAAAAGCCCGTTCATGAACATGGCAACCACCGCGTTAGAGCGCTGGTCGAAACTTTCCTGTATTTTATGCAGGGAACGCAGAGCCTCGTCCGCGTTGTATGTTTCGTTGAATAGTTGTTGACGCAATGCTTTTAATTTGACGGAAGAACAGGTAAATGTAGAAAAATGTCCGATCAGTTCGTGAAGGTTACTGAACGAACGGGTGAATTCATCCAGACGCATGTGAGTTCGCAATGTTTTTTGAGCCGGTAAATAGCTACAAAAAAGGGATACGCAGGAAAGGAATAATGGAATATTTAACGTGAGTATGGAGGCAATATACAATATCCAGGTAGAGACCGTCAGTATCGGAAGGATATACAGGAAAGGACGAGTCCAGCGTGGTAGCCCGACTTGTTCCCGCTGCCATTGTTCGATTTGTTGCATGGCCATGTGGGTAATGCGTTGGCTGTTGCCCTTGGCTCGGAAAACGTGACACCATTCCGGCTCGCGGGCAAATTCTTCGATGGCTTGTTGGCGCTCGATGATGGGTTGCCCGGATTTTAACGGGTAGAGCAACCATTCCCGCAATTTCTCCCTCCCGTGGGGCGTAACCGTACGGTTGACGGATTGGAAAAGGGAATCCTCCCCGAATATGTCAAGATCATGAGCGTAAGGGTGAGTCTGGTCTTTGTACTCCTCGCCTGTCGGGAGATTTATAAAGTTTCCGGCAAGATATTCCAGTTCCACATGGGAACATTCTTCAAGTTTGTGCAGGAATTGTATTTCTTTTAATAATTTGGTTTCGAATATATTCGTGATGATAAATAGTGCTATGGCAGCAATAAAAGCGATTAGATAAGGCGTGTACCCTGTGTTGGCGAAGGTATATATGAAATATATGGCTAACAGGAATAAGAAGACTTTTGTGAGGGTGATACCGTTACGCCGTTGTCTGTGTTTTTTTAAGAGGATCGTAAGGCGTGATATTTGTGCTTGATAGTATTCTTTTGGCTGCTGCATAGTATGAATGTTATTTATTGCAAATATAGTTTTTAACCTTGATATATTAAAGTGACGGGAGAAAAATGGTTTATCGTGAATTTTTTGTATAAAAATCATTGTAGAATTAAAAACAAAGGCTATATTTGCACCCGCAATCAGAAACAATAGAGGTTGTTTTTAAATCTGGTTCGGTAGTTCAGCTGGTTAGAATACATGCCTGTCACGCATGGGGTCGCGGGTTCGAGTCCCGTCCGAACCGCAGAGATGCCTGTTAGTCGATCGATTAACAGGCATCTCTCTTTTTATTGTGTTGCCTCTTCAATATACTCATTTGGTCGATTGTGGATAGTGTATCTGCCCGATATGTGCTTTAAAAAGAATGGAAATAAAAAAAGAGTTCCGAATATTTACTCGAAACTCTTTTTCTTGGCGGTCTGGACGGGACTCGAACCCGCGACCCCATGCGTGACAGGCATGTATTCTAACCAGCTGAACTACCAGACCAAAGTGTTTTCAAAAAAGGCGGTTCGGACGGGACTCGAACCCGCGACCCCATGCGTGACAGGCATGTATTCTAACCAGCTGAACTACCGAACCTTTTTTGCATCGAACAACCGCTGTTGTTCTCAATTGCGGTGCAAAGATAGATAGTTTTTCTTATTATGCAATATTTCTAGATCGAAAAAATGGAAAAAATTGCGTTTTTCTTACGAAGAAAAATATTCTTGAGCGCCCGAAAACAAAGGGATGCGGATGATTTGTATTGAGGATGAACGGGTTATTAATAAAAGTAATAAAGTGTAGGCTAAAATTTCAATTAACAGTTTTGGAGTTTAAATTTTTCCTTATATTTGTGCCACATAATAGTTGTCAAATTTAATTTAACTTATAAGATAATGAACGTACCTGCAGAATTAAAGTACACTAAAGAACACGAATGGATTCGTGTTGAGGGTGAGGAAGCATATGTTGGTATCACTGACTATGCACAAAGTCAATTAGGTGACATCGTGTTTGTTGAGGTTGAGACCGAAGGTGACAACCTGGAGGCTGGAGATACTTTCGGTAGTATCGAGGCTGTAAAGACTGTTTCTGATTTGTATATGCCGATTTCCGGAGAGGTATTGGAATTCAACTCAGAACTGGAAGATCAACCTGACTTGGTAAACAAAGATCCTTATGGAAAAGGTTGGATTATCAAGGTAAAAGTTGAAGACGAAGCACAATTAGACGGATTGTTAAGCGCTGACGCTTACAAGGCATCTATCTAATTTTATTGATAAAGGGGACTGTACGTGTTATCTCGATAAGGGGTAACGGATACAGTCCCTTTATTTTATTTCATGGTTGCAAAATTGAATGATCGTCATTTTCAATTTTCAATTTTCAATTCTCAATTGTTATGACATTAATAAAATCTATATCCGGTATCCGGGGAACTGTCGGTGGACGTCCGGGTGATAACCTAACTCCCTTGGATATTGTTAAATTTGTTTCGGCTTACGCTACTTGGTTGAAGACCGGGGCCGGGAAAACAAGAGCTAAAATCGTGTTAGGTCGGGATGCCCGTATTTCCGGGGAGATGTATGCTAAATTAGTGGAGGCTACTTTGTCCGGTCTGGGGCATGACGTGGTGAATATCGGTTTGGCAACTACCCCAACCACGGAGATTGCCGTTACCGCAGAACAGGCTGACGGAGGAATTATCCTAACGGCCAGCCATAACCCGAAACAGTGGAATGCTCTAAAATTATTAAATAACCGGGGAGAATTCCTTTCTGCAGAGGACGGGGCAAAAGTACTTCAGATGGCAGAACAGGAGTCGTTTGAATATGCAGAAGTGGATGAATTGGGTTCGATTACCCACAAGGATTACACGGATTACCATATTCAGCACGTGTTGGATCTAAAACTCGTGAACCGGGAGGCTATTGCCAAGGCAAATTTGAAAGTTGTCGTGGATGCGGTGAATTCCGTGGGAGGAACCGTGATTCCCGCTTTGCTGAAAGCTTTAGGTGTAAGAGAGGTTGTCGAGTTGAATTGCGAGCCCACGGGACGCTTTGCTCATAACCCGGAACCCATTCCGGAGAACCTGACCCAGATTTCAGAGAAGATCAAGGAGTGTGGGGCAGACTTGGGTATCGTGGTTGACCCGGATGTTGACCGTCTGGCATTAGTTTGCGAGAACGGGGAGATGTTCGTGGAAGAGTACACGCTGGTAGCGGTTGCCGACTACGTGTTGAAACATACACCGGGAAATACCGTTTCTAATCTTTCTTCTTCTCGTGCTTTGCGGGACGTAACGTTGGCTCACGGACAACAATATAATGCTGCGGCCGTGGGAGAGGTGAACGTGGTGACCAAGATGAAAGAGACCAATACGGTGATTGGCGGTGAAGGAAACGGTGGAGTCATCTATCCGGAAAGCCATTACGGGCGTGATGCCTTGGTAGGTGTCGGTTTGTTCCTTTCTCATTTCGTGGCAGAAGGAAAGAGTATGACCGCTTTAAAGGCAACTTACCCGCAATATTTTATCTCGAAGAATAAGTTAACACTTTCTCCCGATATGGATGTCGATAAGATATTGGAGGGATTGAAAAAGAAATATGCCTCGGAAGAAATTACCGATATTGATGGTGTGAAAATTGATTTCAAGGACGGGTGGGTACACCTGCGAAAATCCAACACCGAACCGATTATCCGGATTTATTCTGAATCAAAAGACGAGTCTGCTGCCAATCAATTGGCGGAAGATGTTATAAAAGTAGCGAAGAGCTTGTATTGATGGATAAAAAAGGAGCCTCGCAAAAGGCTCCTTTTTCGTTCTATTCTTTTCTCTTGAATTATAGTGTGATACCATGTTTTGCAAATGTTTCTAATAAATGATCACACTTCTTCTTAATCGGTGGATAATTTGTGTAAAGCGGGTTTGTATATAATTCCTCTCTTGTTTGTGTAAATATAAATTCTAAGAAAGAATAAAAATCATCGTCTTTGTCTGGTGCTGTCCAATAAAATGGTTCCCAGAAATACCAGTATGTGCCGTATTCTAAGAAACCTAATTGGTACAAGTCTTTTTCTTGATACCATCTATTCTTGCTGGAATAAGGATCTGTAACACCTTCTTGTGCAGATTGTTCTGATATAAGAGAATAGGCTCCGAATGTATTGATGATATTTTCATGATCTATTTTAGCGATAACATCATCTAGAGGGTTCATCAAAAATTGAATGAATGTTCGATTTATTGCAAGTTTCAATCTTTTCCTGTATTGAGGATTTTTTATTCGTTGGGCAAAATCTTTATCCACGTGGGGGAGAGTGATATGGTCAACACCTCTTACCATGTATCCTCTTTGAAAATCCAACCCTCCATCACTGATTGTATCCCAAAGTGGGACGTAGTTGTCTTGCGTGTATAGCATACCTGCCATCAGGATTTTAGATGGGAATAGATGTTTCTTAACTTCATCCGTATATAAATCAAAAAAATCCTCTTTTAAGAATTGTACAGCAGCACGAATTCCTTCTTCATCTGCTTCTTCACGAACATCATATTTTGCGTTAGACGTGAATTGGTAATTTATATCTGGATTGGAAAACTTATATAATACGTAAGTTCCATATTTATTATTCCATTCTACAATTTGATCATCAAAATCATGATTTCCTTGGGGAAGATCGAATCGATTTTCTTTTTTCTCGGAGATTACTACATCGTCTTCGTCATTACAAGAAAAGAGAAACAATGCACACAGTGCTAATATGTATAGATTTATTTTTTTCATAACTATCTATTTTAATTTAGAGCTGGATTACTTTCTTTATGTACCTGCATGATGGGTAATACCCATTTGGGGGTAGCTGTTCCAATTTCTACCGTGTATTCATCTCCGGTATTTGGAGATTCGTCAATATCGTGAGAAAAGGATTGCATTCCGTAACGTCGTAAATCGAACCAGCGATTTCCTTCAAAGCATAATTCCCGTCGACGTTCTGCCTTACACTCTTCGATAAGTTTGTCAGCATTGTGATTGAACGTACTGCTTGTCCAGGTTTGTGACGAATAGTTCTTGATACGTTTTTCTCTTAATGTATTCAAGTCGGAGATTGCCTTGTCCAAATATTCGCTCTGTCCTTCTTTAGCCATATGTGCGTAGGCTTCCGCTCTGTTTAAATAAGCTTCACTTAGACGTAAACATGCTCCGAATTCGAGATCGGTAGCGAATTTAGATGATTTTTCTCGCCCATTACGAGGACTAAGATAGCTTTTTAAGCGTTGATCGTCATTAGCGTAGCTATTTAATAATTCGTCTGATGCCATAAAACAATCAGAGCTGTAAATTGATTGTACCATACAATGTTCTGAATCTTCTGCATAAAAGAATAAGATTTCCGGATTATCCAGGGTAAATGGATGAGGAAAATCTAGACCATCTGTATTTGCCGGATAAGTTACTGTTGTAATATCAAAAAGGTAAAGATTTCCTCCCGGAATGGAAAATATCGCGTTAGCATGTTCAGCAGCTTTTTCCCAATTTTCCATGAAAAGGTAGTAACGGCTTGCTAATAAATGTGCTGTTCGGGTTCCGACACGAAATTTGGTTCCAACGGAACTAACTTCTGTCAATAGGTTAATACCCTTTTCAATATCATTAATAATGCTATTGTATACTTCAGCAACCGTACTACGTGAAACTGAATTTTGGTTAATAGCACTACTTAATTTTAACGGAATTCCGGCAGATTGTCCTTGAGGTGCATTAGGAGTATTATATGGGTAAGCGTAAAGATTTATGAGGTTAAAATAATAAAATGAACGTAATACAAGAGCTTCCCCCTCGACCCTTTTTTTCATGTTCTCCTCTCCATCAACCTCATTAATCATGTCAATAACGACATTACAACCGGCAATCATTTTGTAAAAGGTTGCGTATGAATCTACTTCAATGGATGTAATGCCGCTAGTTGGGTTGGGGAGATTGTTGAAATCTTCAAACATCTTTTCATTGCTTTCGGCAGAACGTCCACCCCATAAATATAAAGGGCTGTATTTCGTAACAATAGGATTTGCGTTACTGGATGTGATGTATTGGGTTACGTCATCATCTAGTAAATCCAGATATGGCATTAAGGAGAGATCTCGTCGGGGATATCCTTCGTATGCCAATAATTGATCCAAATCTTCTATTGTTGAGGGAATAACTTCGTCTTGTGATGACTCTTTAAGAAAGTCACTACAAGAGCATAGACTGATTGTAGCTAAGAGTATAATGCTTTTCTGTATAATATTTTTCATGGTAATTGAATTTTAAAATTTAGAAACCAAGACTTATACTTAACGAGAATTTGCGTTGGCGATCAACGACCGGAATGATTGTTGTTGCATCTGTACTCAAGGTCTCAGGGTCTTGTTTGCCAAGTCCTTTACTCTTGATGACAAAGGGGTCTGTAACAGTTAATGCAAATGTCAAGTTGGAAAGTCTTATCTGATCCAGAATATCTCGGGGTAAGGCATATGTTAGACAAATGTTGTTACACCTCAAGTGATTAGCTTTGACAACTCGTAGATCTGATAAATTATACATCTGGTAACGGTAGATTTCCCCGTTATTACTTAAACTAAGTGAATTGTCCGGAAGATAATTTGCCAGATTCTCGTCAGAAGATAATATTGCCGGTATATTCGTGTATTTTTCATCACCCGGTTGTCTCCACCGTTTATTGAGTTCTTTACTTGCATTTTTCTCTGGGTCGGGAATACGTAATTGTCCGATACCTCCACTTGTTGCTTGGCTTCTCATGAAAGGGTTCAGGCGTTTGTGATGTCCTAATTGGAAATTGAAGGATGCTGATAACGTGAATTGTTTGTATCTGAAAGACGTGGATAACCCTCCGCTAAATACAGGATCTTTGACACCACTGTATATCATGTAGTCGAGTAGTGTTCCCGATTCAACCCTTGTTTTAGTTCCGGGAGTTTGGTCTATAATGGCGAATTTAGGTACACCTTGATCAGACAAGCCAATATACGGGAATGACCAGAAACTATTCAAAGCAAAACCATCAATAATGACACTTCCATTTGTAATTTTTTCGAGGGTTGCATTGTCTTCGTTATCTTTTACCTCGTTACGGTTAAAGCCGGAAGTTGCGTTGATACTCCATCTCATATCCTTCGTTTGTATGGGGATAACAGTCAATGAAACATCGTAACCCTTATTAATGATAGAGCCGTTGTTGATTGCCATGTTGGGAGTTCCGTTTTCTATCGGAATGTTTACGTATGTGATTGCATCTACTGTTTTTTTGTAATAAAAATCAATACTTCCGTATATCCGGTCGTTTAGTATGGAAAGTTCAATCCCTCCGTTAAAGCTTTTGGTTTTTTCCCATTTTAAATCTTTATTCGGGAGATTTTTAATAGATAGAAATTGATCTCCGGTTAATATGTCCGGTGCAATATTGAAATTTGTAATTAAGTAAGGACTAATATCCGGAGCTTTCCCTTGAGAACCGTAGGATGCTTTCAAGGTCAAGTTGGATAACCAACCGAACTGACGCATGAAATTTTCTTCGCTTACATTCCATCTGACTCCGGCTGATAGCACGGGGTTAAAACGATTATTGGTGTTTTGTCCGAATTTATTGGATGCGTCTTGTCTAAAACTAAAAGATAACGTGTACTTGCTTGCATAAGAATAGCCTAATGTGGCGTAAAAAGACATATAATTTTCAATTTGGTCTGTAAGTGTAGTCGAATGACGATCATTATATGCCGGAACGTTAGCGGTTTCCCTGTAATTACAGTCTTTATAAATACTTAGAACGTAATATTTGTTTGCTTGTTGACTATAATTATAATCCACGCTTTTGCCTCGATTGGGCATATATCCATATTCAACTCCACTTTGGCCGATGTAGCTATTTCCCCTGACCTCATGACCTAATGCTACATTAAGAGCATGGTCACCTTCTCTATCAAGAAGTTTTCCATAGTTAAGTTGATTACGAACCGTGTAGCTTTGTTGGTTAGTTGAATTGTAGTTTAAAATCCCGCCATAAGGTAACACGGATGCCAAGGTTAACCATGAATCGGATTCTCCGGTTACAAGCTCTCCATAATTGGCTCCTCGGATTTTTGAAACTGCATAAGAATGGTCATCTGCCCAAACATTAGCTTCTGAACTATTTCTTGTAAATGCGGTAGTTAATTCATATTTGATTTCTGGTGTAATATTCCAGATCAAATTACCTGTGATTTGGAATTTAGTATTCTTATTCTCGTTTCCGGTATGTTCGAGTTCATTTAAGAAATTATAGCGAATATCTCTTTGGATCGCGGAGCCATCATCTAATTGAAAATAGGCTTTTGCTTCATTAATGGAGTACCATTCGTCCGGTCCTAAAATTCTACTGGTATTCAGTGCATAATCTTCCGGGTTAACTCCCGTGTAGTAAGCGTTCGTCTCGGATTGACTGGCAGAGAATTGGAATTTAGTACGTAAATTATCCCGTAGTTTTGCATCCACGCTGAAATTTATCGTTTTATTACTTTGGTCATTACCTTTATAGCTGCTCAATGATTTATTGAAACCCACGGAACCATAGAAATTGAGTTTATCATTTCCACCGCTTAGACTTAATGAATAATTCTGACTGACGGCATTACGAGCGAGAAGTTTAAACCAGTCTGTGT
Source organism: Butyricimonas sp. RTP31003st1_G1_RTP31003_210430 (assembly GCF_040920905.1). NCBI lineage: Bacteria > Pseudomonadati > Bacteroidota > Bacteroidia > Bacteroidales > Odoribacteraceae > Butyricimonas > Butyricimonas sp. RTP31003st1_G1_RTP31003_210430. The sequence continues at coordinate 33,933 of NZ_JBCOSQ010000036.1, forward strand.
TTTGTTTTTCCATACGGGTTACTTTCTCGTTGAATTCTTCCATGGAAATCTCTTTGTTTATCAATTGAAGATAAGCTCCTTCGTAGCCTACATTTTGAGGGAATTGGCTAAAAGGGACTCCGGATTCTACAATTTCTTTAGATAAAGCAATACGGTCAGCAGAATTCATCCGGTCTGTCTGTCCATACGTTCTTCTGGGCGTTAGGGAAATATCCGTTCTGAAGTTAACGTTAATTCTTCCGTTCGTGTTGGAGCCTCTTTTGGTCGTGATCACGATCACCCCGTTGGCAGCCTTTACCCCGTAAATAGCCGTGGCCGACGCATCCTTCAGGAACGTGATACTTTCAATGTCGTCCGGGTTAAGGCCGGAAATACTACTCCCGGAAATACTTGCCATCGAGCTACTGAGGTCTCCAGAACTAAGAATGTCATTTAACTGTGCTCCGGCAAAGGGGAGAGGGTCTTCTTGAATGATACCGTCAATAACCCATACCGGGGAGGCATTTCCGATCACCGTGGAAGTTCCGCGCACTCTCACTTGAGGGGACGTTCCGATCATTCCCGAGGGAATCGTGATGCTCACTCCGGGGACAACTCCTTGAAGGGCAGCATCAATACTGGTTACTCCGGCAACACGTATATCATCGCCTTTCACCGTGAATGTCGAGCCGACAACTTCATGTTTTTTTAACGTTTGATACCCGGTAACGACTACTTCTTCCAAGGCTTTGGTATCTTCTTTCAAGGTGATTTTGTAAGGAACCTGTTTGGCATTTACAACTACTTCCTGTGATTTCATGCCCACGAACGAGAAGATAAGCGTGCTACCTTCCGATACCGTGATGGTAAATTTTCCGTCATTGTCGGAAAGAACTCCCACGCCTTTTTGTCCTTTCACGGTAACGGTAACAGAGGGGAGCGTGATTCCGGTTTCGTCATATATTGTTCCCGTTACTTTTATTTCTTTATTCTGTGCGAACACGTTGTTCGACAAGGCGAACAACAGGATAAATAATATCCGGGTTACGGATGGTTTTATATATGTGAGTTTCATTTGAACTTTCGTTTAAATTAATAAAGGTATTTGGGTGAAGCCTTAACTTCCAAAGTAATGTATCCGTCCTTACCGGGTACTAATTCTTTGACACGGAAAACAGCTTTGTTCGTATCATAGAGGTCTCTGTCAGGCCATTGACTAAATCTTTGTAAGTTAATGACATAAATACCTTCCCATGTCGGGTGTGTACTTTCTACTATGCTGACTCCACGCGTAATGTCCGTCGTGTATTTATATACATCGATGTAAGTTTCAGATGCTGAGATTGTAGATTGAATAAATCCAAATTTGTTTTGTGCGTAACCTCCTTCTGTAATGGCATCATTTAAGGTCGGGATTCTATAAGGAGCCATAAGGTCATATCTATTCATGATGAAGGCCCAACTGGTGGAAGAATTGTACGTCCCGAGTAAGGGATATAAGCGTTGCTCACGATAGTACGTTTCCACTTCATCTTCTTCTCCATAGAAATAGCACAATTCGATCTCCATAAGTTCTTCCATGCTCATTTGTTGAACTTGTTCTAGGGTGAAAACCTCTCCGGTACAAAATTTAAGAAAATGGCCATGTTCCGTGTTGCCTTGCGCCCCTAAGGTGACTGTATAGGATTTTAATTCATCGGCAACCAAGATAGTAATGGTTTTATTAATCAACTGTTTCGGTTGGTTATTGTCTTTACACACCACTTGAAAATTGTACGTTTGGTAATGTGATCCCTCTTCCGGCAGGTAATCATTTGCCCGAAACGAATAAGAATACTGGCTCTTGTTGTGTAACTCGGTCGAATCCATCGTCAGCGGGAAACCTTTTAAATATGTTCCGGCATTATCCTTGACGTACACTTCTTGGATGAATCCTTGATTCGCGATAAAGTCGATGTCAATTTTGATCTCTTCTCCGGGGGCGATAACAATTGAATCTTTTTCCGCCCCGTTTAATTTCACAACGAGACTCGGGCGAGGGGGTAGCTCGTGGAGTTCTTTGACGCATCCTTGGCAGAATGTCAAGAAGAGGCAAATGATTAACAGATAGTTTCTTGTTCTCATAAAATTGGTTTTAAGGTTTAATGATTGGTCTGATAATTTTTCTGTCATTAAATTGATTTTGGTTTATATTATTGTTTAAAAAATAAATTCTGCACTGATTGAATAATTCTGTTGTCGTTTCATCGTCGGGGTGTACGAATCTGCATTCATGCTCATCACTTCGGGATCTTGATCTCCCAAACGACGATTCTTGATGATAAACGGGTTAGTTACCGTTATACCCAAGTTTATTTCTGTGATACGAGGAATTCTCGTTTGATAATTTAACGAGATCCGGTTGCAGCGTAAATGACTGGCGGACACCACCCGCTCCGTACTCCGGTTATATAGTGAATAACGATACACGGCGCCATAATTTCCAAGACTCAACGAATTGTCCGGTAAATACTGGGATACATCTTCATCCCGAGTGGATAGTGCGGGAATACGAGTGTGTGTTTCGTCTCCCGGCTGTTGCCAGCGGGTCAATAGTTCCGTGGAGGCGTTCATGTCGGCTCCCGGAATGGACAACATTCCATTATTGGAACTTGTGATAAACGGGTTAAGACGCTTGTAGTGTCCCAGTTGATAATTGAACATGGCGTTCAGCGTGAAACGTTTATAACGTACGGTTGTACTGATACCACCTGAAACACGGGGTTCACTATCCCCGCTGTACACGAGGTAATCGAGCAAAGAACCGGACACCTTCTGCATTTCGCCCCCGACTTGATCCATGACGGCAAATAGCGGGGCCCCGTTTTTAGGCGATAGCCCGATGAAGGGAATCGACCAGAAACCTGATACCGGAAACCCGTCCAGTGCGGCGTTCCCGTTCGTGAAACGCTCTAAGGCAGGCTCATCCGTGTAGCTCCTTTTTAAAATGTCTTTCATATAGGCAGCCGTGAAATTGACTGTCCAACTCCAAGCACGTGTGGAGAGTGGCGATAACTTGACCTGTAATTCATATCCCTCGCTATCGATGGCACCGCTGTTAATGTACATTTTGCGGAACCCGTTCTCAATCGGGATCTCTTTTTCCACCACGATGTCAGAGGTCTCTTTCTTGTAATAATCGAATGAAATCTCCATGTTATTCTGAAATAGCGATAAATCAATCCCGACATTCCAAGATAATGTCTTTTCCCATTTCAAATTTGGATTGGGAAGTTGTTCCAATTGCAGGTAACTCTCGTTTGTGATCGGGTCACTTGGCACGTGACTGACAAGTGTTTTCGGTGACACGTTGGCTACCACGTTTCCCTGTTTTCCATAAGAAACCCGTAACGTGCTTGCGTTCAACCACGGTTTGGCCGGGTACCACTTTTCTTGGTGCATATCCCAGCGAACACCGGTGGACCAGACGGGATAGAAACGATTGTTCGTGTGTTCTCCGAAACGGTTGGATGCGTCGTTTCTGACATTGATACAGATCGTGTAACGACTGTCGTACGTGTAACCAATCGTGCCATACTCGGAGAACGTGTTTTCCACCCGGTCAACGAGCTTCATATCATGCTCGGTTTGGGATATATCGGATGATTCGACAAGTCCAATTCCGGGGAATTGCTCCTGTACTTGTTGAAACTTATCTGACGTGGAACGGTAATCGTGTAATAATGTATTCCTTTTCCCTCGCACGTAACCCCATTCAATCCCTTGTTTCCCGTCGTATTTATTTTTCCGGGTTTCTACACCGAGTGTGGCGGTTACCGAATGGAATGTTTCTTCTCCCCATGTTTTCCGAAAATTGATTTGCCCCTTCACGGTAAGAGAACGGCGGGTGTTTCGTGTATAATCCAATATACCGCCTGTTGGGAGTGGGCTGATGTATTCCATGAGATTCTGTATCTCTTCGGAAAGGGTGGCGTTATAGTCGCATCCCCGGAGTTGGGCGACATTCCAAGATTGTGCGTCTGCCCACAACTGGCTGTCGTTCGTCCCTTGCGAATACGCAGGTGTAACCGATATATTCAGATAAGGCAATAGATTCCATGTGAATTGTGCATTTAGATTAACTTCTGAAGTTTTATTATCGTTTCCCGTGTGTCGTAATTCATGTAGCATGTTGAAGTGAACACGATTTCTGACGGATTGATATGTTCCGTTTTTTCGATATGATAGTAAAGTAGCCTTACCTTTCGCGTAAAACTGATCGCTGGTAATCGTGCGACTGGTTGTCAGGGCATATTGTTCCGGGTTAATTCCCGTGTAATAGCCGGAAGTTGTGATGTGATACCCGGAGAGGTTTACTGCGATTTTAAATTTCGGGGACGAGTTGTAATTAAAATTCAACATCCCGGTAAAGGTTTCCCGGTCATTCCCGACGTACGCGCTGTTTTCCTTCCGGTACCCGAAAGATGAGTAGTAAGCCATCCCGTCCTTCCCCGAGTTGAAACTGACGTGGTAATTCTGGCTGATGGCAGTTCTGCCTAGTGCTTTAAACCAGTCGGTGTTTGTTTGCTCCAGTCGGGTAACTTCCTCGTTAAATTTAGTGTAAGAAATCTCTTTATTGATCATTTTCAAGTAGGCGGCCTCGTACCCGATTTCTTCCGGGAAACTGGGTATGGGGATGCCTGCCTCGATCATTTCTTTTGACAATTCGACCCGTTGTGCCGAGTTCATTACCTTGGCATTGTGATATGTGGGTACCGGGCTAAACGTGATGTCACTTCGGAATCTCACGCCCGGTCGAGTGGAATGGCCTTGTTTCGTGGTGATGACAATCACCCCGTTGGAGGCCCGGATCCCGTAGATGGCCGTGGCAGAAACATCCTTTAACAGTGTGATGCTGGCAATGTCATCCACGTTTATTCCCGACAAGTTGTTGCCCATGATGCTGGAACGTGCCGAGTTGCTGAGATCGTTCTCATTTAACAGGTCGTAAAGTGTATTCCGGTCAAAAGGCCAGATGTTTTCCCGGATGATTCCGTCCACTACGATCAGTGGTTCCGGGTTACCGATAATCGTTGAGGTTCCCCTCACTTTCATGCGTCCCGTGGACCCGATGTTTCCGGAAGGGATCATGATTTCCAATCCGTTCAATGCTCCTTGGAAGGCGGCCTCCAAGGAGGTTGCTCCCGGAGTGCGAATGTCTTTGGCGTTGACCGTGGAAGTCGCCCCGGTCATTTCGTTTTTGGCGATGACTTGGTAACCGTTCACGATGACATCTTCTACCTCTGAAACATCCGTCAGTAGGGTAATTGTGTATGAATTATCTTGTGTGATCGGGGTGTAGCAGGTCTTTTTTCCCACGTAACTCGTGATGAGTATCGTGTTTTCTCCTTCCGGAATCCGGATTGAGAATTGTCCGTTTTTGTCTGAAATGGTACCTCGGCTACTTCCTTTTACTAGAATGGTGGCCGAGGGGAGTATGATTCCGTCTTCGTCTCGGATGACTCCTTTTATGGTGCGCATCGCGGGAAGGGGAACCGTGTTTTTTTTCGTGATAATGATGGTTTGATTATAGATGTGGAAATCTAACGGGAGTCCTTGCAGGCAGAAGGCCAGGACTTCCTGCAATTCCGTTTCGTCAAAATGAACGGATTGGCGGCTGTCGATTTCTTTTACATCTTTCATCTGGTACATCATGTCATATTTGGTCTTTTTCTTGATCTTTTTCAACACCTCTTCCAGCGTGGCGTTATTCATGTGAATGCTGATTTTTTGAGCCCATGCTTCCCTTGAAGTCCCTAACAGGACCACAAAAATTGTCAAGAGAATGAATTTTCTAGCACCCATCACCATCGTTTATTAGGAAAACACTAAATTATTTCATAGCTTTGTAATGGTTTTAAGGTTAATTTATTGGTTAATATTTTAATCTGTTATAATTGAGGGATGGTGTCAACATTCCTCAATTTATTTATATACCCGGATTTCGTTTCCGTCCTTTTTGAACTTAACACCCGTGGCCATGTGAATAATTTTCAAAATGTCTTCATATCCTTTGTCGCGTTGAATAGAGATAAAGCATTTTATATCTTGTAATTCCGGGTCATCGAAGGTAACGTTTAGGGCGAAACTTCTCCCGATAATGGTCATGATGCTGCCTAGATTGACATCCTCGAATGTAAATTCACCTCTTCGCCAAGCTGTTTGCTCTTCCACGTCAACGGAATCTATTTGTAACACACCTTCCCGTGGTTGGAAACGGGCTTGTAGTCCGGGTGTCAGCACGGTTGTGTGTGTGGTTGTGTCTGTTTGTGAATGACAGGTGACGGCAACTTTCCCGGTCAACAAGGTGGTAGACACCACGGGATCTTCGGGATAAGCTGTCATGTTAAATGTGGTTCCAAGTACTCTGACATCCATTGATTTACTTTTTACAATAAAGGGGATGTCGGAATGTGTCACATCAAAATAACCTTCCCCGGAGAGTTCAACGACTCGGGCGTTTTTCTCGAATACGGACGGGAAGACCAGCGTGCTACCTGCGTTCAGATGGACATTTGTTCCGTCACTTAGCTGGAGCGAGTACTCTGTGCCTTCCGGAACGACCAGTTTGTTGGGAGTTGAGGAAAGGAATTCTTTCTCATGTTGAAATGAAACTTTTCCTTCATCTGTGTTGATGATTCTCAGACCGTTATAGTCCATTTGTATTTGCTGATTTAATTCAACCTGTTTGCCGTCATCGAGTACGAGATAGGCGCTTTGTGCCAGCAATCGGGATGGAGTGTCTCTTGTTCCGGCATTTTGGTAAAAATAGTAACCTACACCCAGTATCATGAGGCAAGCCACAGCTGCCGCGTATTTGTAGAACACCGGTAACCGTCGTGTGGGACGGGTGGCGGTGATGAATTTGTTCAATGCTTTTTCCGTGTCGAAACTATCGTGTCGTTTTATATTTTCATGTAGCCGTGCGGGTATCCCCACTTCCTCTCGGAGCCGGGGAGAATCGGGAGCCACTTGTTCCCAGTTCCCATCCGATAGCGCCTGTTCTATTTGTCGGGCGATCCTTCGGGCTTTTTTTATTTTATCTTCGACTTTTTTCATCTCTGTTGATTTTGTTATTAAAACAACTCATGTCGGGAAAGTGTCTAAAGAAAAATGATATTTTTTTATTTTTTCGTGTTTTTGTTTCATCCGGACGTGTGTCGGAGGTTTGGGATAAATAGAGGCAATGTTTGGGATACACTGGCGTGTGGGGTGCTTGTTGAGTGACTGTTGGGTGGTTGTTAGGCGCTGTCGCCGCCTTATTGCCGCCTTGTCGCCCGCATATCGCCGCCATTTTAAGAGAGTTTAAGCAAATGTAACATACAACTATGGTACGGTAGTTTGGGTAATCCTATTTCTACGGGTTTGTAATTGAAATTAAATAGGTTAGTTTATCTCCAAATGTTCCCTAGTACAAGGGATACGTGTTGAATTGGGGTTAATTATTTTGTTGTAGGAAAAGTACGAGTAGCGTATATAGTTCCGGGGAAACCATTTTTTTCAATAGCGATATACCCCGTTGTTTTTGTGATCTGACCGTACTGGAAGAGGCTCCGGTCAGGGTGGAAATCTCGGTGCTGTTGTAACCTTGCATCACGAGTTCCATGATTTTGGCACACTCGCCCGGAAGGTGGCGGATGTAGTCTGATAATAAACTGATAATTTCACTCTCGACAATCGTGTCCCATGTCTGCTCGTCGGTTTCTTCTTGGACGAGATTTTGAGCGTGTTCGAGTACGATGTTATGATGCTTGATGTAGTTCAGGCAACCGTTACGGGCAGAGAGGTAAAGGTAGGATTTTAGTGCAAGATAATTCTCGAAATAATTCTCTTTTTCCCATAACCGGATGAACACGTCTTGGGCGACATCTTCGGCAACATCCGTGTCTTTCAGAATTTTGCTGGAATAGTAGGCAATATCCTGAAAATATTCCCGGAATAGTTGTTTGAATGCCTCGTGATCACGGGCGTTCAGTTTGTTTAAGAATGTTATGTCTGTTTCAGATGATTTCATACCACTGCAAACTTATAGATTTTTAGTCGATCTTGTATGAATTGTTATTGAAAAAATGTGGTTAGGGGTAGATTTATTATTTTTTGATTGTTTTAGACACTTTCACTGGGTAAATTGTTTTTACGATATGATTGAATAAATCAACCTTAAAACCAAATTGATTTTTTTATGAAGAAAGTATTGTTTTGTATTGTATGTTTGAACATGGCCTTGCTGTGTTTCGGGCAACCGGTGAAAATAAAACTGGTGGCGGAGCGGGAGGCTTTTGTTTTGTTCGGGGACGAGCGTTATGATTTGAAAAAAGGTGAAACCCGTTGGATTACCTTGGAGGGTGAGAATATGTATGGAAAAAGGTTATGGTCTAACGAGGAGTGTTTCTTATTTCTTGAGGCCGGGGATTCATTGGAAGTCGTTTTACATGAAAACAACGAGCTGGAATTGAAGGATGACGGAAGTGTGTGTGCGGCCCGGAATAACTGGTTACGGAAAGCGGATTTGTTGAAACAGCGATTGAAGTATGCCCGGTTAATCCCGCAAATGTTACCCAAGGAGTACGAAGGGTTGAATTTGGAAAGAGTTTGTGATTCTATGAATGTTTGGTTGGCTACTTATTTGAAAGAATATCCGGCCGATCGGAAGAATTTCGAGAAGGTGATGCGGACGGAGTTTAAATACTACCGTTTGTTGGAAGAAAATGGTATTAAGTCTTCAAAGACAACTTTCCAAGAGTTTCCCGGAGAGGTTCTGGCCCGGTTTGCCGAAGTGATCCCGGATGCGAAAGATGACCGGGTGGTTTATTCTCCTTCCTACTGGCGGATGGTTGAAGTGTACGTGGATTATTTACGGATCGAGGATCCCGGTAAATTACAGGGAAAGGGGGACCGGATATACGAGAACGAGGTGAAGTTGGCAAAGTATTTTCCGAAAGGAGCGGTGAGGGATAAAATAGCTTACACGAATTTGGATAATATTCTTTATTGGGTGCGGCCGGATGGTCGGGGTGATTTTGATAAATGCGTGGAACGATTGGCTCCTCGTTATGCCGGTGTGTTACGGGAAAAATTGATTAAGCAGGATGCTGACCGGAAGGATCGGAAATTGGTGCCGGAGAATTTGTATCCCTCGTTGTCGGGAGAGACCGTGAACGGGGTGCGGGTGGATTTGTCTTCTTTCAAGGGGGCGTGGATTTTACTGGATGTGTGGGCCACCTGGTGCGGGCCGTGTTGTAATGAAATACCTTTTTTGGCAGAGATGGAAAAACGCTTGCAAGGGCGAAATATAGAATTCGTGTCCTTGTCCGTGGATAAGTTGGCCGATCGGGAAAAATGGGTAAAAATGGTGCGGGAGAAAGAGATGAAGGGGGTACAGTTGCGACTGACAGGTAAGAAAAGCGAGTTGAACGAGATGTTGTGTATCAGTGGAATACCGCATTTTGCTATTATAAATCCTGCCGGAGAACTGGTGTGGAACGGTTTACCCGGCGTTTCTTATGGGTTGATATACCGGATTTTGAAAGAGGTTCCGGTGAGATAAAGTGTAAATATATTTTTAATTGATTTTTCATGAAACTTATTATATTTTTATTAGGGTGTTTGGGATGTCTGTTTACGGGATGTTCCGATCCTACCTATCGTTTAACTGTTTCTATCTATGGAAACGGAAGTTTACCGGGAGACACGGTTTACCTGTATCGCTTTAATGAGCAGGCATTGGAATTTGAAAAAGGGGATTCCGCTATATTGGATGACCGTCAGCAGGTTTGTTTTACCGGGAAATACACGGGACCGGAGTACGTGGGTGTGGGTGTTAAGGAGAAGGCGGTGTCGAAGTTTTTCATGCTGGATTCCACGGAAGTGTTTGCCTATAATGTTTTATTACACGAGGAGCCTAATTTCTTTAATCCTTCCGGGTATAAACTTACAAAGAAGTATATGATCGTGGAGGGGGGACGTGAATCGGCTATTCTGGATTATTATCAGGGGATGGAACGGTTGACGTTGATTCCTTTGCGGTACGTGAATAATGATACGTTTAAAAATGACGTGATTATGGATATGCTGGTAAAGTTCCCGAATTCGAAAGTGATGTTGATGATTTTGAATAGTGCGAGAAAACGTTTTTCGATGGATCAGCTGGGAGAGGCTTTACATTTGTTTGATGCTCCGGAACTGGTGGGACATCCCTTGTACAAGGATTTGGTGGCCTACCGGGAGTCGGTGATAAAAACGGCCGAGGGGCAGGTGATTCCTGATTTCTCACTACCTTCTTTGAACGGGGAAGAAGTAGCGATTAGTTCTTTCCGGGGAAAATATGTGTTGTTGGATTTTTGGGCATCATGGTGTGGCCCTTGTATCGGGGAGATGCCAAACGTGCATAAAGCTTATGATTTGTTGCATGATAAGGGATTGGAGGTTGTCTCGGTTTCCACGGACAGGAAGGAGTCCGACTGGCGAAATGCCGTGAAGGAGAAACAGATGGAACATTTCGTGAATTTACGGGATACGAAAGGGGTGCTGCACGAGATATTTAGTCGGGATGCGATTCCTTTCATCCTGTTACTCGATCCGCAAGGTCGGATCGTGGCGAAAGAGTTGCGGGGAGAGGATATTTACAAGGTGGCGATCGAAAGTATAAATAAGTAATTGATTAACGATGAGTGCTATGAATATATTGAAATATAGTCTGCTGTGGGGGTTACTGATCTGTACGATGGCGGCGAGAGGACAAAAAATTGAAATTCTCCATGAGGGAGAAGAACCGGTATGGTTGTCGGAACAGCATCAGTTTGTCTGGGATAAGGTGATTCCTTTACATTTTAAAGCGGGGAAAGCCGTGTACGAGGTACATCATGCTCCGAAAGTGTTTCGCTTGGCAACCGAGTTGGGGTATTCGTCGTGGTTTTTTGTCGGGGATAAAGATCATGTTACGGTGACCGTGTTGAATACAGATCCTTTGAATATTAAGGTAGAAGGTGATATTGCTGGTACGTATTTTTATGAACTGGAGAATGTCAGCCGGGAATACACGAGGGGTAAATTGGAGATGACAAGTGATTACATGAAGGCATGGTTGGATAAGGATGCTACTTTGATGAGGGAGGTGAATCAACAGTTGGAGCGATTAAAGATGAACCGGGATTCTGCATACATGGACGTGGTGAACCGTATGATGGAAAAAGGGCGTTTGGAGGAAGTGTTGGTGAAAGCAAATATGCCGTTGATGCTGAAGAGAATGATCGTGCAGAACTTGGAAAAGGAAGGGAAATTTTCAGGCAGGTTGATGGAAGAGTTGGATTTGTACACGAAAATGTATACCCCGGATTACGTGTATTATTTTTATTATTACCCGTACGTGTGGCGGGAACAGATTAACTCGTTAGATTCGGGTGAAGAGAAAGGAGGACGATTGATGAACGAGGTGTACCGGATTATGAACCAGGAGTTTTATAACACGGTATGTAATCGGTTGGGAGAGGGCATGACCCGGGAGAAGTTGATTGATTATGCGGGAAGTGTCTCTGACTTCGATTATTGCATTGGGTTGCATATGGAACTGGACGAGCAAATGAAGCGGGATACCGCATTGAATAAGTTTTCTGAGCGTATGGAAAGAATGTACATGACGAGAGCGGGAAAGGTGATGGGGAATTTTTCTTCGAAAACATCGGAAGGTAGGAAGGTGAGTTTGGCAGATTACCGGGGAAAGTACGTGTTACTTGATTTTTGGGCTTCGTGGTGTGGGCCTTGTAGGGGATTGTTGCCGACAATAAAGAAGTTGTACGAAAAGTATCATGCTACCGGGAAGTTTGATATTTTGGGGGTTTCCAAAGATGCGGATCGGGCAAAATGGTTGAAAGCGTTGGAAGAGGAAGGAATGGCGTGGAATAATATCTTGGCAAAAGAGGCTAGTTTGGAAGACCCGTCTCAATTTGAGTCTGTGACAGGATTACCGCAGATGGTGGTGGTAGATCCGGAGGGAAATATTGTGTTGAGTGTTAGTGGAGCAAATAATATAGACCGGGTGATCAAAACGTTGGAAAGTGTGTTAGGGAAGTAGAAATAACGGAGTGCCTGTGAAGGCACTCCGTTATTTATTCCACGTACAATACTAATCCTTTTAAATATTCTCCTTCCGGGTGATAGATGCTGATCGGGTGATCGGCTGGCTGCGTGAGTTGGTGCAGGATTTTGACTTTCCTACCCGTGTTGGCTGCCGCGGTGAAGACCGTTTGGCGGAAGAGGTCCTTCGTCATAACCTGTGAACAGGAGAAGGTGAAGATTAATCCACCGGGTTTTACAACCTCGATTCCCTTACGGTTCAGTTTTTTGTATCCTTGAATGGCATTGTCCAGTACGTTCTGGTGTTTAGCGAATGCAGGGGGATCAAGGATGATCAAGTCATATTTGTTGTGTGATTTATCAAGGAATTTGAAAGCATCTTCCACGAAAGCCTCGTGACGGGTATCACCGGGGAAGTTGAGCTCCACATTCTGGTTGGTTAACTCGATTGCTCTGGCGGAGGCATCCACCGAATGCACGAGTTTTGCCCCACCTCGCATGGCGTAGAATGAAAAACCACCCGTGTAACAGAACATATTGAGAACGTTCTTGTCGTGGGCATATTGTTCCAGTAAACGTCGGTTTTCCCGTTGATCGACAAAGAATCCGGTCTTTTGACCTTCCAGCCAGTCCACGTTGAATTTTAACCCGTTTTCGATGGCCGTGAAGTTGTCGGTGTGACCGTACAGGTAGTCATTCTTAGGGTTAAGTCCTGCCTTAAAAGGAAGGGTTCCTTCCGACTTGTCGTATATGGCAATGAGTTTATCCCCCATGACTTCCAACAGGGCTTTCGTGATCTCTTCCCGAGCTTTATACATTCCCACGGAATGGAATTGCACGACGGCAACCCCCGCGTAATAGTCAATAACAAGTCCGGAAAGATCGTCACCTTCCCCGTGAACGAGGCGGTACACGTTGTTGTTCGGGTTGGTCGCCAAACCGATGGCTACACGTGTCAGATAGGCCTGTCGGATGCGCTCCACCCAGAAATTATAGTCAATTTCTTCTTCCTTGAACGTGAGTACACGCACGGCGATACTCCCGATCTGGTAGTGGCCCGTGGCGAGATATTCGTCGTCACTGTTATACACTTGAACGACGTCACCTTCCTGTACGTCCCCTTTGATTTTGGCTATTGCTCCCGAGAAAACCCACGGGTGCAGTCTGTATAAAGATCTTTCTTTACCGGCTTTTAGAACTATTTTGCTCATAATTATTCGTGTCGCGATGCAACGTTACTGGTTACAGGTTGACAAGTTACAAGTTTATCTGTGACTTGACGGGGCAAAAGTAGATAAAAAAGCGGTAAAAAAATACCGGGAATGCTATTTTGCTGTTTCCCGGTGTTAAAATCTTTTTGCTACACGTTCAAAAGTTCCTTTGCCTTGTCCAGAATGGCCGTGTCATCCAGAACGACAAGTCCGCCGTCAGGGCCTTGTTCAACATGTATTCCGGCGCTCGATCCCCCGTTGTCATAATTATCGGCTCCGAAGTAGTTACGTACGGTGTCTGTACTGATACCCAAGTCTTCTGCAATTCTCTGCATACTTCCGTGAGGTAGCATGTCTTTGATTTTTCTCAGCTCGTTAAAAGTAATAGTATAAGTCATAACGTAGTAATTTTAGAGGTTTTATGTGCAATAAATTTAGAAATATATTTTGACAAAAGCAAATGAAAAGTTTATCGTTTACATTTTTGTTATAAAAGTGTTTCTTGGTATTATGTTGAGTGTTAGAGGTTTATTTTAGGTATTTAGATGCAATTTATTTTATAAATAAATTTATTTCGTGCGAGACACTACTTTTTGTACCTTTGTAACCGTATAGTTTAAAAACGTAACATGTATGGGATTTCAGGATTTAAATGTAAGTAAGCAAATTTTGATGGCGTTGGAAGAGGCTGGTTTCGAGAACCCGACTCCTATTCAGGAAGAAGTATTTTCAATCAGTCGTTCCGGGAAGGATTTGATCGGTATCGCCCAGACCGGTACGGGAAAGACGCTGGCTTACCTGATCCCGATGTTGATGAAACTGCATTACGCGCAGGGATTGGTTCCGCGGGCATTGGTGATTGTTCCCACGCGGGAATTGGTGGTGCAGGTGTGTGAGAGCGTTGAATTGTTGACGGAGTTCATGGACATTCGTTGCGTGGGTGTGTACGGGGGAACGAATATCCGGACACAACAGGATCGGGTGTTCGAAGGAGTGGACTTGCTCGTGGCTACGCCGGGGCGTTTCATGGATATATATTATAACGGTATCATCCGTACGAAAATGATCAAGACGGTCGTGGTCGACGAGGCCGATCGGTTGATGGATTTGGGTTTCCTTCCGCAATTGAAAGGAATTTTCGAGGTGTTACCGGAGAAACATCAGACGATGTTGTTTTCCGCTACTTTCTCGGAGGCCGTGGAGAGTCTGTCGCATGATTTCCTGAATGATCCGGTACGGGTGGAAGT